>NZ_KV818036.1:156955-174922 GCF_001814835.1 Streptococcus sp. HMSC072D07 | reverse complement strand
CGTCTAGAGTTTGAAAAATGGTTTGAGGAAGTGAAAGACGAGAAACTGTAGGAGATGAAGATGTCTCAACAAAATCAATCAATTATCTACCCCTTGCCAACTGATGCGTTATTACAGGAAAGAGAAGTTGCGTGGAAAGTTCAACTACCTAATGATTATAAGAATTTTATAAAGAGAAAAAATGGTTTTTGTCCTTATAAAAATTTATTTTCTTTAACAAATAGGTCCTTTTTGATCGAGCGATTCTTGTGTGTGTTAGAGGATTCAAAATACAATCCACTTGGTATCTATGACATTGATGTTGTAATGTCCCAACTGGATGAACGTTTGTTTGTCCATGAAGATATTTTGGGGTTTGAGTTGGTCCCCATAGCAGCATTGTTTGGCGGTGACTTTGTTTGTCTAAACTATATTGAGAATACCGAAAATCCAAGCATTTGTATCTGGTACCACGAGGAATCCTACGATCTGGAGCCTGCTATAGAGTTTGTAACTAATAACTTTACAGAATTTTTTGCTATGTTACAGGATTAGCGGTGTGATGCATATTGATTTAGCAAGAATACGAAGAAATCATTAAAAGACTGATTGACGTAAGGATTCTCAGATGTAAGGTGGATACAATGGTAGAATATGAAAAATATAATCTAATAGTAAATGGTAAAGTTGTAAAATGTTTTAAATTTGAAATCCGAAATATAATTGAACACGGTGACGAGTTTATTGTTTTATTGGAGATTCCTTTTGATAATGATATTGAAAAAAATAACATTTTAAGAGTTGATGGTAGTGGAAATGTAGTTTGGACGATAGATAATAGTGGATACAGTAATAATATTTATCCCTTTGAACAGATGACTTTGAGAGATGGCTGGCTTTATGCGACTGATTTTCATGGCAGAAGATTAAAAGTCGATATAAAAACGGGGAAAATAGTTGATATGACTATATCAAAGTAATAGAAGTTTGAGAATTTCGGAAATATGTGGAGAACCTATAAATGAGTGAACTTTACTTACCAATAAGAGAGAGTCTAGGCTATCAGAATGTCAAGCAAGTGTTAGAGAAAATTTTTTCGATTGACCTTGATACGATTGTCATTCATGAAGGAGAAGATGAAAATTTTAATTTTCCATTCGCGTATAAGGGTTATCATATGACGATGGGGATATCATCAACCGGTAAAAATAGGCAATTGGAAGCTGGAGAGGGTGGCTTGTTTAACATTTGGTTCACCCAAGCTGATGAGCAGAAATTTTCCATTACCTTTTTATCCAAGATAATCGATGATAAGAGCCTAAAAAGAGTGTATGGACGTGATAGAAAGTCAGTCGAACAAACCTTGCAATTATTGAAAGACTTTCTAGATTCAGATAGAGCAGAAGTTATATTAAAGAATTAACCAAATAGATTTTAAAGAAAATGATTTCTTTGAGGAGAATAATATTATGGAATTAAATGAAACTGGGAAGTTTGCTGTAGAAACGAGCCGAATGATTCAAACCTATTTTGAACATAAGCTGGACTGTTCTGGCATTTATGATATAGTTGAGGAATCAAATCATCGTGCATTTAAAATTGATTTTAAGGCATATGATTACTTTACTATTGAATTTGATTATGAGAATGACCTCTGCGAGTTCTTCATTGTTTTAACGAAGGAAGTGAAATTATCCCTGACCAAAGAGCCAGCTGTATATAGCCAAATAACAGATTGGGATAAATACCTAAAAGGAATCAAGGATGAGCTCGAACTCCGGATTCCGGACAAGTTTTTAAAAGCTAAGGGATGGCTATAAATAATAGAAGGAGTTTTTATGGAAGAGAATCAAATATTTCAACTAGCATTGGAAACAAGTGAAAAAATAAAAAGTGTATTTGGGAATAGAATCACTGAGCCAGACATTGTAGATGTCGTTGAGTACTTACCGTATCAGCGATTTGGAATTCGGTTTGTTGCGTATGATTATTATTTAATATTCTTCAACTATGATAGAGGATTTTGTAGCTTTTCTATTTTTGTAGGTGAGCGATACGGAGCCTCTTTGAATGGTGGTAAAAGTATGGTCGCCTTTGGTGAAATAAAAGATTGGGATAAATACTTAAAAGGAGTTATGGATGAGATTGAACTTCGCATTCCGGACAAGTTTTTAAAAGCCAAGGGATGGTTGTAAGTGGAAAGTGGATAGATGTATGGAAACAAACAAGATGCTAGAACTCGCGAAAGAGACTCGAAAGAAAATAAGGGGAGTCTTTGGCGAAAGAGTTGACACGATTGCTGGTTATGATTATGTTGAGGAACCCAATCATCAAACTTTTAAATTAGACTTTAAGGCATATGATTACTTTACTATTGAATTTGATTATGAAAATGACATGTGTGAGTTCTTCATTGTCTTAACGAAAGAAGCAAAAATATCCTTAACTAAAGAGCCAGCTGTATACAGCCAGATAACAGATTGGGATAGTTACTTAAGAGGAGTTATGGATGAGATTGAGCTCAGGATTCCGGACAAGTTTTTAAAAGCCAAGGGCTGGTTGTAGTCTGAAACTTTTAGAGGAGAACAGAAACAATGTTTAATAGAGAGCAAGAACGAACGGAGCTTTTAACGGAGATTCAAAAACTAGGATATGATAGTTTGAGATTTTCTATTTTCAATGACCATGGTCCCTGGGAGTGGGAAACGAGAATTGAACTCAATCCCCAAACTCATAAGTATGAGGTATATCTAACAAGGGATAGGGCTGGAAAAGGAAGAGTTTTTGAGTATTCTGATTTTCCTAAAGCAAAAGAAAAATTTTTAGAGTTGTTAGACCATACTGTTTCAAGAAATAAGTACTATATTTCCAATGGCTGGGGGCCACAATATCCTTCTCCACTATGGGATAAACTAGATATCGATATCGAATCTTTGAAAAATATAGTGGAAAAGGAGATTAAAGAAAGAGGTTTTGAAAGCTTGTCTTATGTCTTGTTTGATGAAGATAGCAGTCAACCTTGGGCAACACATTTGTTTTTTAAAAATGGCAAATTTCAAATTAACAGTAGGGATGAACGCTCATATATTGTGGGGAAAACATGGGAGTTTGATACGATGAAGGAAGCAAAGGATGAGTTCTTTAAGTTTCTTAGTCAAACAGTTCATGCGGAACAGTTGGCTAATGAACTTGGTTTATCGCACCCCTATCCTTCGCCACTGTGGGACGAGGAAGGAAAATGAGTCAGTTAGAGAAGTGTTCTTAGAATCAGTTTAATTGAGCTTTTTTTAAAATGAATAAGATGCTTTCAAGGGAGTTTATCAAATAGTTAAATTTAGAGGCTGTCTACAACTGCGTCAGTATTTTTTAGTAATGATTGTAAACATTAGTGAGGAATAAGATGATAAAACATATAAAAGATGAATTAACAGAGTTGCTATTAAAAATTGGGGAGACAAAACTTAATCCGTCGGACTTATTTACAGAAGAAAAACCATCTCTATTCTTACTGGAAGGGCGTACTATTTATTTAGAGGACGATCATTACTACATTGTTGGTGTCGAACGTGGCAAAATAAATTCTGAGAAAAAATTTGATAATAAGGAAGATATTCTTTATGAACTTTTGCAATCATATGTTACTAGAATAGCATCAAAGAATGCATGGACTAATGCTAATGGAGATTTTGAACGTTATAATACCCTTCTTCAAGAAGAACAAATTCACTTATTTAGTATAATTGATCCTAAGTACGGAGAGAGAAGAAGGAAGGAAGCAACCTCAAAATTCTCTTTACTTAAAAAGTCATAAAACTAACGGAGAAACTACAATGACAAAAGAAGAGTTACTTGCTTTTTTAGAGTCTAATCAAAGTAAACTTAAATATTATACAGTCTATCTAAACCAAAAAGCATTAGAGCAGTTTGCAATAGGGTATTTTCTGGATTCGAAATCAAATAAATTTCTGGTGTATGAAGTGACAGAACGCCAGAGTTTGATAGAAATTGCGTGCTTTAAAAATGAAGAAGAGGCTATCGAGGAAGTTTATGATATAGTCAAATACAGATGCCGAATATAAACTTGGTTTCCATTAATGAGTAAAGAATATTTTGGAGAATGACATGATGACCAATTTAAAAGAAGAACTGACGAATTCGTTATCTGACTTAATAGTGTTTCTATCAGATTACAAGGAAAAAATTAATGTTAATAATTTCATAGGTATCCTTGAGGAAATGCAGTTTATCCTACAAAGTATAGGAAAATCCCAGATACCAGCAGAAACGATGATCCACCTACAGAAAAGGTACAAAAGTATGTTTTTCCCAAGAGATGGTTTATCGGATTTTTATGTTTTTGACTCGGACGTTGCATACATGAAAATGAGAAATGAGCAATTTTCTTTATTGATAAAAAGAATTGACAGCTTATTAAAAGACTAGACAACTGATGGGGATTTCCATAAGGATGGAAAGTAACGAAATAGGAGTGAATAATGATTGCAATTTATCGGGGTAAAAAATATAATGCTTCAAAAGGTCTTAGTAATAATGATTGGATTGTTCTGACTAGTGATACAAAAGATGAAGGATTTAACAATTATGTAGATTCTTGGGGAGAGGAATTTGATGATTTCTTTTCAAAAAACGTCAAGATGGAAGAGCTAGACTATCTATACAGTATTCATTATGAGATTCAATATAAGGGGCATTCTTTTTATGTTAGTAGTGGGATGATTCGAAGGAATGTTGAGAAAGATTGGTTTGAAATAATACCAAGCGCCAACCAAAATCAAATAAAGGATGAGTTGGGATTCAAGCAGATAAATAAGTTAGAATGGGCAAAAGAGATTAGCCGAAAAGACATTGAAGTCTTAAAAATAATCGAAACACCTTTAGGAATCTTTAAAGACCAGGGAGTTAAGATCAAGAGTTTAGAAGACCAAGACATTGATAACTTTTTAAATTCTATTGAAAAGTAATGTTGTGATACTGTGATTTCAATCTAATAGAAGAAAAATGGAATCTGATCCGAGGAAATGATAATGTTTGATAATGAATATATTAGCAGTTTAAAAAGGTTTATTAGCAGTGTCGAAATTGTTTCAAGAAAAAACAAGTTGCAGGTATATGATAATGTGGATCTTATTTATATTCTAGAAAAAAGAGAAGATGATTTTTTTATTTCACTAAATGAAAGAGGGGTTATTTTAGAATATTGTAAAATTCGTAACAAAGAGTTGGCTCAACTCTATTTTGCTACCTTTGTTAAAAGAGGATTTACAGATTTCGAATTCCCCTTGATGACTTTAATAAATGATATAGAAGATATTGAAATATTGAAAGAATACTTAACTAGAGAACAACTGGATGACTTTTATTCGGTTGATTTTAGAACTAAAGGAAAAATAAATTTTTCTACAAAATTAAACAAGATTTATTACATAGATGCAAGTGACAATGAATACAATCTATTTTACCTGCCAAACAGAATCTTTCAAACCTTCTATGTATCAATCGTAAAATTAAAAACTATTAAGGAGTGGATGATTCAACTGAATGGTGATAATGGTTTAGTTGATGAATATGAGGCTACCTTGTTAGGGTATAGTTCAGAGGGGTTAAGTAGAAGTGATCTGTTTGTAACTAAGGAGAAATGATGGAAAAAATTCGTTTTACTTATGGAAATTTTCGTTATTTAGTATTTGAATTCAATCATCAATACTATCTACTTGATAGAAGACCATGTCATTTGATAGGCTATCTTTTTCCACCTATAAATTGGCTTTTCTTTCAACATGTGTATCCCATTACATCGGATGAGTACTGTAAGATAAAAGAAAAAAATGGACGTGCTACAAAACTCACTGTTTCAGCTTCTCTCGGTGCTGGGCTGAGTATCTTTTTATATAATTGGTTACGCGTTAATAAGATTGATATTACTAAGTATTTTGAAACGAATCTTTCAAGTTTTACGAAATTGCCACTCTTTTTAATGACTTTTCTTTTAACATATGTTCTGGTTGAATTATTTTACTATTCTCGGAAAAGAAGGATGGTTTCTGTGCTAGGGCGCGAACTTAGGCATTTACAATACTATAAAATTACGCCAATAAGAATCGACTTTAAACAATTGCTAGGATTTATAGTGGTTTTTGGTGGACTAGCATTTTTTATGGCATTGTATTATTTTTACTCAGGTAACTTACTTTTTGGCTTAATGGCAAATGCAATTATCTTTCTATATTTGTTGGCTTCTAATGTTGCATTTGGAACTGAAAGTCATCACTTATATAAAATAAATGATAAAATACCAAAATAAGATGTAGACGATATCGAGATCCTCCTCATAGCTTGGGAAAAACTCATGTTTTCTTAGATTAGTAAGGATTAAAATGCAAAAAATAAAATTATATTATAAAGGGAATCTTCGATACCTATTATTTCATTATCAAGGGGAACAGTATCTATTAGATAGATCTCCTAAACATTTTCTCGGATATTTCTGTTTGCCTTTAAACTGGTATTTTTATCAGAAAGTTTATGCCATCTCAGATCAAGAACTTTTTAAAATCGAAGAAAAAAACTCTAAGGCGAGCAACTTTATCCTTCCAACATCATTAGCAGCAGGATTGGCAGTTTTTGTGAATGCCTGGGCTCGTATGAATCATATTGATTTATTTGCCAACTTTTATGTGAATTTTTCGATAGTAACTAGTTTGCTTTTAGTAGTTATTGGTCTATTATTCTCTTTTAGTTTGCTTCAGCTTTTATATTCTAAAAAGAAAAAAAGTTTGGAAAATTACTCAATAGAACATTGGAGCAATCTAATTATTATAAAATAAAACCAGTAAATTCATTGCGTTTTTATGTAAAAATGCTTCTTTTACAACTAAGTTTCTTTGCTTTAGCTCTTATATTTGCCTTAGCTTTTATCTATATAAAAAATGTTGCCATGCTTTTGATAATGATTTTAACAATGTTCATTTTTCTAGCAACCATAAACGTTGCCTTTGCACCTGGAGAAGAACGGGAATATGAGATAGTTGAAGTTAAATCAAACCAGAGGAAAAATTAAACGAAGTGATTAAAGTTAATAAGGGATTCAATTATGAAGAACCAATACACGCAATATATAGAGCAATTACAAGAGTTGATTAACTTGGAATATCCGAGCCAGAAACGATATCCTGGGATTATTCAGGATATTTACAAGCTGGCTGAACGCATAGGACGAGGGGAAATGATGGATGAAGTCAGCTTTTTTGGTTTAGCAAGAAGATTTGTAGATGAGACCATGGATTATAAAAGCGATATTTTAGTTGTTTTAAAACAATTGGAGAAAGAACTGAAAAAAAGAAAATGAAAGAAAAGAATAAACATTATACTGGACTAGTTCATCTAGGAGAGTTTAATAAGAAATGTGCGCACCAACTAGATCTTTTTTGCCTATGATAGAGAAGAATTAAAAAAGTAAAGAAAGTTGATTTATATGGCAATAGAAATTCAGCAATACAAAAATTGTACGATATTAAAAGACAATAATGATTATCAGATCCTTTGGAGTAGAGGGAAAGAAGTGCTTAACTATCCCATTAGCCAAGAATTAGCAGAACGTGTTTCAAAATCAGAACAAGATTCTTTAGAAGTAATGTTTTATTGTGAACACCATCGTTGGCCAAAGGCAGATGAGTTAAATGATTATAATCATTCAGATACGATTGTACATAAAGGCGATGGATTTGTTGTATATGAGACAAATGGTTATTACGAAATTGGCTTCTTTAAAGAAATTGGAGGAGCCATGGGTCCAGAAGTTTGCTATCCTATCAATAAGGAACTGATGGAAAAAGCATTTGAATCTTCTAGGGGAGCATATGAAGTCATGATTTATGCTGAAACAGAACACTGGCCTTTACAGTAAAGTGGATTACATCATATAATATTTATAGTTGTGATATCTGGATGGTTATTTCTTGAGGGAAGCCCTTCGTTTGGAAAAAATCTTGGTATAATCGTGTCTGTAATACTTACAGCTATTATAACAGCAGGAATCATGGGTAGTTTCTTTTCTGTTTCCTATGCCAAGAAATATCCAGATAGAAGAGAATTGCAGAAGGCTCGTTGTTATCAATTTTAATAAAATTAGGGAGAAAATTAGATGAAGAAATCAATTTTTAAAGCAAGTTTTGAAGAGAGTTTAAATTTGGAAGATGATGGGTTTTTACAGTATCAGAAACAAGATTATTATAATAAACTTGGGAAATCCTTTAAGAAAGGGAAACCCTCTTTTTGGTTTGGTATTAAAACTTTTATTCTTAGTCTGTTGTTTCCGATAGGTGCAAATTTCATGCTCCTTGCTGTTACCCTATCATTACAAAATTCTGATCCTAAAGATTTAAGGTCACCAGTTTCTCAGTATCCTTTGCTAACAGTTGAGCTTTATTTAATTTGCTTGTTAATTTGGTTGTTATTGGTATTAATGGGTAAATTCTTTAAACGGACGTTTATTCTCCCTTATCGTTATCGATTTCATATTATAACTTTTATGATATGGTTTGTGTTTGAATTTAATTTGCTGGCAACAACTATCTCTTTACCTATATTATCAATATGGGGGATCTTAATACTGTTGGGGCTTCAAGTATTGTTGACGTATGTAATGTTAAGAACAGAGCTTAGAAGTTTGAAAAAACGAATGTATGGAGAAGTTAAGTCACCTACCTTACAAGATAAAATTGCTAAAGGTATTGCTATTTATGGAGCAGGTATATTGGGCTTAGCTGTGATTGTTAATTATATTTTCAAAGCTTTTTCTATTAATTTTTCATCTTCCATAACTGGTTTTGGTCTCTTTATATTTTGGATTCTATTAAATATTGGTATAATCGCCATGATTGTATTTATGGAGTTTCCTTTCTTTTTAGAAGGCTACTACAAATGGAAATATCCTGAAGAGTATCGTGAGTGGGAAGGGAAAACAGTAGAAGAATGGTATGGAAAAAAATATTTAAAAAAACACAAGGAGTTAATAGCTATTAAAAATGAAGTTGATTTATACTAGTCAAAAAGATATGTTGGAAATTTGTCAAGATGGTGACAAGTATTTCTTGCGTTATCCAACTTTTAATATTACCATGCCAGAAGTGGTTAGAGAAATCCCCAAAGAAGCTGCCGATAGTTATATGTCGGGAGAACATACTGGTAAAGAGTTGATGAATTATGCAGATTATGGTTTTTGGAAATCTAAAAAGCAATATACACAAGATGAATCCGATAAGCTCTTCATTGAAGATCATCCTTCCTTTATTTTGAAAAATCCTGAAAATAGTCGTTGTCTTTTCACAGCAGAGGAATTTAAACAAATTGTCACTCAAGCCATTGTTTTAGAACTGGAACCTAGCGAACTTGATGCAATTGGTATAGTTGATAATCATTTAGAGCTTCTTCTGGTGGATCCAGTCGGCTGGCAGGAAGAGATAGAAGCAATCCATCTAGAAATTCTTCAAGAAAAAATGAATAATTACATTCACTTCCTCGAAAGCAAACAGTATGTGGCACGATACGGTGATCAGTTTGACAAAAAAGTCATCTATATCACATTCCAGTACTCCCCATCTGATAACGGATTGGCCTTTCTTGCTACGGTTCAGAAGACATTGCAAAATACAGATATGAGCTTGAAGGTAGAATTTCCTGATGATGAAACTTTGCCAGAGAAGAAGAGCTCATTAGCAGATGTAAGTCATCCCAAACAAGAACAAGAAAAAGTATCTCAAGAGCGATATCTCCAGATTAAAAAAGAATATAAAATTCGCTTAGGATTAGTGATATTTCTATTTACTATATTTGCAATACTAAGCATAGTACTCATTTTTAACCTTTCTAGATTTATCCCACTTGCAGTAACAGCTATGGGAACAGTTGTGCCTTTTAATCATTTTCTACTAGTTCCGCTATGGGAACAAAAAAAAGAGATAGAAAAAGAGCATCCTGAATGGAGAGAGCTTAGCACCAGTGGTATCAAAATTCCCTCATCAGAATCCAGTAAAAGAACTTTAGCAGCTATTGGAACTATTTTGGCCTTATTCTTCTCTTTTGCGATGCTCTACAGACCGGTTAAAGCGAATAAGCCAATACCTAGTATTGAGGAAATCAATAAGATACCAAAATTGGACCGCAAAGCACCTAAAACACCAAGCTCTTCTAGTTCTGAAAGAGCTAACTCTTCAGATTCTGGAGCATCGTCTTCTACTGAAGAGAGCACGAAAGCAGAAAGTTCAGGAACGGAATCTTCAAAAGAAGAGACACATAACTATGATTTCCATCTTCCCGGAGTTGATGATGAGGAATTGCGTAGAGTCATTGATAGATCCAAAAAAGATTTTAGAGAGAACCATGCTAAAGAACAGACTACAGAATAGATAGATATAAAAGTAGAATTACCAGCTTAATTGAGGGAGCAAAAACAGCTCTCTTTTTGTGGTATAATGGAATACGTGGAGGGATAAAATGGATAAAGAATTTCTAGTTTACCAAAATAATGTATACTCTAATTTTGTGAATTATATAAATGACTATATCCTTCTTTCAGAAGATCCGGCAATGTTGAAAGAAGGATATTTCCCCTATAGTTCCTATGTAGATGGTGAAGGAGAAGGTCTATACGGGAAGCTTGTGCCTTATAGTGAGGTTAGTCAGAGGTATTCGGTTTGTGATCGTGTCCTATATAAAGGTCAGGAATTTGCAATGGCTGGTCACAAGCATGGGGATGATGATTTTACAGCACCCGATTCTTATGTGCGAATATTGGTTTCTGATAAAGAATTTTTAAATGAAAACAATATAGCAGATGGTGCGGAATTGATGGATGATAAGTACGGTCTTATCACGTATGCATCAGGAAAAATTCCTGTCAGCGAAGTAACGATTCTACGTCGTAGAAAGGATTTGCCAGTAGATCGAAGGAGAAAAATATGAAAACAATTAATTTTACAATAAAAAGCAACCAATCACTAAGAATTGGTGAGGTGCTTCAAGCAGAACTTTTTGAATGTTACAGCGTTTCCGCTAAGGATGCGGGCTTAAAGCCATCTGCAGACTCTCTTATTTCGGATTTCCATTCTGTTCAGTTTGGGGTCAAAGAGAAGTCTAGTTTAGGGTTCCGTCTATCTTTTGATGGTCAAGCTTATCAGGTATCTGTTCCAGATTTGGCGACAGCTTCTGACTGGACTGGGGCCTTGATGTTCTTGAAAACCTTGCTCATTCTCTTATACGTAACTGTATGTGAACATGATGGTGTGGCGTATGATAAAGATTCTATTCTAGAATTTCATTTCACAGATATTTTCTTATCAGCTCTTTCAGAATTGACTAAGGAAGTAAAAGTTCATCCCATCGTGGAAATTATGGGAGTGAAACGTCCTATTTACATCAATGAACTCTACCTAGGGCAGATTATCCATGTGCCGGACGAGCAACTCTTAAATAGTTATGACCAGCGTTTGCGCTTTACCCAACAGCTAAATGCTTATTACTCTGAGCAGCAAGTTTTTAAAGTAGAGCAAAATGGAGAGGGCATCATTATCCCTATCAATTATCTAAATAGTGAAGGACGAACTATTTTGCCGGCTCAACCAGAGCTAGAACCTCAATATTTACAAGAGTATCGAGGAAGTAAGGTTGCAGTTGCACGACTGTTTATCATGACAGCCGATGGGGAAAAACTAGCCGAAGTTCCTTATCGTCAGTACTTGGAATCGCTAACTGAGGGCATCTATATGCTAGATGCCAAGTATGTTCTTGTGGACCCAATTTCTCCTGAAACTCTGCAAGCTGTCTTGAAAAAGGGAGGATTTTAAGAAAAACTCCTGTTCAGTTAGTTTTTTCAGATGTTAGAATGTGATGAGAAACAAGTTATTTTAAAATAGAGAAAGTATGCTTGCATACAAGTCTCGTTAACGAAGTAGAGAAAGAACTCGGTAGTGGTAGTATGAATCAAATAAAAGGAAATGGATTTATTATAACTGAAGAAAATGGCAATTATACAATGTCCTGGATGACAGGAGGTTTTCAAGATAGAGAAGTTACTTATTCAGTTAGTAAAGAATTAGTGGACAAGGCTTTAAGGTCAGAACAGGATGCTTATGAGGTTGAGCTATTCTTACAAACAGGAGACTGGGTGACTAAGGAAAGTAAGGAAATAGCTAGACAAAATTATTTTAGATCAACACCCACTCGTATTTTAGTAAACCCGTCGTCAGTGAAACGGCTGTTTTCTAATCAAGAATTTGAAGGACTGTTAAAGAAAGCAATCTCATTAGAGCTAAAGCCAACTGAACTTGATGCAATTGGTACAGTTGAGAATCATTTGGAACTTCTTCTAGTAGACCCTCTCGAGTGGCAGGAAGAGATAGAAGCAGTCCATTTGGAAATTCTGCAAGAAAAAATGAATAATTACATTCACTTCCTCGAAAGCAAGCAGTATGTGGAGCGATATGGTGATAAGTTTGATAAGAAAGTCATCCATATCACCTTCCAGTATTCCCCATCAGACAACGGTCTAGCCTTTCTTGCAGCTGTTCAGAAAGTATTGCAACCGACTGATATGAGCTTAAAGGTAGAATTACCAGAGTAAGAAAGGGAGCGGAAACGCTCTCTTTTTGTGGTATAATGGGAGAAGGATTGGACCAAAGTAAATTTAATATGATATTGAAACAGAAAAACTTAAAGATATAGAAGTGATAACGCATCAGGAAATAGTTGATCATTTGCAAAAACGAGTTGACCAAGCACAATTGAGATATAATAAAAATCCTTCTAAACAGAATTCTGAACGTCTAACGAACACTAAACGGGATCTTTTTTATGTTGAACGCGATAACGAGGTTTTAATTAAGGTTAAGGGAAGTCTTCCACCCGAATAGTTTACTTTTGAATAAGGAGAAAAAATGACTAGAGAAGAACTTGATGATTTATTTTACACAGTTCCAAACGATGTGGATTATACAGATCTACTCGAAGAAGTAGACTTGGAAGATATTCCAGAAGAAACGATTAACAAACTCATCTCTTTATTATCTAGCGATGATGATTTTTTGCGCTATAAAGCTTCTAGGCTTTTAACTATTTGGGGGCTGAAAGAAGGTTTTGATGTGTTGACTCAGATGTTTGTTGAGGGAAAATTGGAAGACTACAATCCTCATCGGCTATATAGTTATGATGATACAAATAGAATTATACTAGATGCTCTTACTAGCTATTGGGCTAGTCAATCAGATATTGGCAATGGTGATAAAGCAAGGCAAGATATATTCCCTTATGTCTGCAAAATTATAGAACAGGCGGAAAAAGGTTATTATGATCTTTCATATTTTTACTATCTAGTTGAAAATAATGGATTTTCTGAATATATCCCTTACCTAAAGCACTTTTTATCGTCCATTATGGATAAGCCAGAAGAAAATTATTGGCGAATTCATGATACTTTGAAACTGTTTTTAGAGATCGAACCTGATTATGCGGAGAAACTTCTGGAGGAGAAGGATAAATCACTAGCTGATTTCGGATTGGAGAGAGAATGAAGGAAATTAAATTCTATAAGGTAAACGATGCCTACGGTTATATGTCTAATTTTGCTCCTTATCCTTTTTCGGATGGAAATAAAATCTGGCCTACATCGGAACATTATTTCCAGGCTCAGAAATTCTTGGTTCCAGAAATTCAGGAAAAAATTCGTTTGCTGGAATCACCTATGGATGCTGCTTTGGAGGGACGCAATCGCCAGAATCCGTTACGAAAGAACTGGGAAGATGTCAAGGATGATATTATGCGTTATGCTGTTCGTGAGAAATTTCGTCAAAATCCAGAGATTCTAGAGAAACTAATTGCGACATCTGATGCAGAATTACTTGAGCATACAAAAAATGATCATTATTGGGCTGACGGGGGAGATGGATCTGGTAAAAATATGCTGGGGAAAATCTTAATGGAAACAAGAGTAGCTTTAAGTCTAGACGATGGTTCTATAAATTAAGAAAGTATACTGACTTTAAATGAATAACACAGAATTCAAAAAATATCAGTGAAATGTTTGAAAGTATAAAGGCAGTGAAATCATTTTACAAGAATTGAAGGATTTCCAATTTAATCCAGATAATTTTAGAATAGAAATACCTTCTGCTAATAGAAGCCATAAGTTTGAATAGGAGATAAGATGGATATTTTCGATATTGTTCAAGATGGGACATATAATGAGTTTATAGAAAGTTACAATGGCGACATAATACAAATTGATAAATATACAAACCTTAATTTGTTATGCACGGCAATGCTTAACGATGATTTGCCGGAAGAGAAATTGAAAATTATTAAATATCTGCTGTCTGAGAAGGTAGAGGTCAATTTTTTGTCAAAAAAGGAAAACAGAAATGCTCTTCATTATTTCTTCCAAGCTAATTGGAGGCCCAAAATAGCATATGCATATGAGATGGTGAAATTACTCATTGAGGCTGGAATTGATGTAAATGCAGTTGACAAATTTGGTTCTATTCCGATGACTTACTCAGTAACGTTATTAAAATTAGCAACGGAAGAGTTAGAACCTCTATACAAGCTTTTACTAGAGGCCGGTTCGGATTATAAGTTAAAAAATAAATCTGGAAAATCGTGTCTAGACTATGCGGAAGAATATTCATGGAGAAGTAGCCTGCTTGATATTATAAAGGAGTATGAAGATGGTAGGAATTAATAACAATGATTTTGGTGGTTTTGTCGTTTCAAACAATATTCTTGATGGAAAAGCTATTCGCTATTCTTATCGCGAGGAATCTGCTATTCCACAATTAAATGGCTGGACACTGTTATCAAACGAAGATGATGAAGCTTACCTAGCTAATTCAAAAAATTTCACAATTTTAGGAGCAAATAGCATTGTAAAAATTGCTCCTGTTATGCTGGAAATTTTTGAAGCCCCATACGGTACCGACTTATGCTGGTTATATGAGGAAGGCGTTCATGTAGGATTTTATGATTTGGTGAGAGATAGAGAAACAACAATCGAAGAAATTGTTCATTGAGTGTCATTTGTATCTCGTCTGAGCCTTTATGATCTAGAGTAAGAGAATTTGTCAGCTAAAGTAGAATAGTTTTTTGAAAAAATCGCAAGCTGAATGCTGGAGTAATTGAGGAGTTTATGTTTTATATTGATGAAACCTTGCTTGGATGAGATAAGGCAAAAAGCTAGTAAGCAAGGTTATCATCTAGATATGAGTTTAGAAAGCTTGAAGGATTTGGCGCAATTCGTTCGAGAGAATGATGTCAAAAATGATCCTGAAAATATTGATGATTTCTTTAATAGCTGGGTTTATCTTGGAGAGGTTTTTCGCTTGCAAGCCAAAGGAGCCTACTGGACAGTTGGTACTGAAAACCCGAAAAATTTAAATTATGGGTTAGAGTATTTGACAGGTTATAATACAATTGGTTCAGAATTTATTCCCTTATTAATTTTGAATAACTTTACTTTAAGTTTACCTGATAGGTTAAATAATAATTTTTTTTATGAATTAGTATTGAAACGTTTAAATCCTAAACCAAGAAATCTAGACCATCTTCTAACAGAAGAGGAATAAGTTATTTTTGATATCATTTAATTACTTATGAGGTAAATGTTTCAGGTGAAAATAAGAGGATTATTAAAATGATCAAAGCAGAATTCAAAAAATATCAGTGAAATGTTTAAAAGTGCAAAAACAGAGAAATTACTTTGTAAGATTAAAGGCCTCCCAGATATGCTGGATGGTTTCAATATGATTTCAGAGGTTGGAAAATGACTGAAGATAAAATTTTAACAAAAGAAGAAGTTCTCCGCGACGGTGTTTGTTTTGAAGATGAACTAGACTGGGGCGGAGAATACTATGAACAAATTGTCTTTGAAAATGAATCAGGAGAAGAGGTTCCTTATACTGGTTTAGCCTATGATTTATATCCAGATGGTCAATTAGATTTTTATGGGCGTATAGATAATGGATATAGGCATGGTCTAGCTGTCTACTTTTATTCTAATGGAAAAATTAAAAGTATTAATAATCAAGACAGAGGTGCGGCCGAAGGAATTCAAAAAGAATATTTTGAAAATGGTGATATTGAGTCGGTTTCTTATTGTATTGCAAGAGGAGAAATTCTCTATAAAAAATATGATGAGACTGGTAAAATTATTGAAGAAAAAACAGAGCCTACCGAAGATGATTTCAAGAGAGCAAAAAAGTGGGGTGTTGATTTATCGACTTTAGACATGAATTTGAAGTAGCACAGAATCAATTCAAAAATCAGATAGATCTATCTAATCATTTTGAGGACTAGGAGATTTGTTATGTCGCAGGGGTGGATTAATACCTATTGAAGAGAATGACAAAGAATACGGTCTTGCTTGCCTTGAGGTTGTTGATCGGGAAAATCTCCAAGTTGTTGAAGAGGTCAGTTTTCATGATGAAAGTAGAGTTCCCTATCTTTCAGGTTTTCTTGCCTTTAGGGAATTGCCTCTGATTTTAGCAGCAGTTAAACTGTTGAAAATTAAACCTGACCTATGTATGTTTGATGGGAATGCTTATCTGCATCCGCGCCATACGGGAATCGTGATCCATGCCTCCTTTTTCTTAGGAAAACCAACTACCGGAGTTTCCAAAAATGACTACCATATTGAAGGGGCAGAATTTGTACTTCCTGACAATTACGAAGGAGCCTGTACAGAAATAGTCAGAAACGTTGATATTTATGGGCAAGTATTAAGGAATTTTTAGAATTAACCAATGGAGTAAATAAATGCAGACTTATAAATTGAAAAATAAAGAGAATTATAGATATTTTGTCAAACATTATCTAGAGATGATGAAGGAAGGGAAAGAAGCAGAAGCATTTCTAGGAACAGAAGATAAGTATCGTTTTCGGCAACGAGATTCTTATGACCTTGATAGTACAGATATTGGAGTATTAATGGAATATTGCTTATACCCTTTGTATGTGGAAGGTGATAAGGATATAGAAATAAGGACATTTGAGATATTAAAAGAATTCTCTTTAAGTATTGATGAAAAGAAAATATGGCAAGTTACAGAATATTTATTGCTTCAAGATTTCATTCTGGCGGAATATAAGCCTCTTCCTTTTGAAATTGATACAAGAAAATTAGTTCCTCTTATACTTGATACAATAGAAAAACTTCCTAACGAATTAAAAACTAGTGGATATTATGGTCGATTAATTGGAAATATTAAATCAATTCCTTCTTTCAAGTATTATGAGGTGGAAAAGGTAGAGAAGATTCTTAAGGAATTCAAGGAAAAATACTACAATCCACCAAAGGTAGTGGAGCTATAGCAAACGCCATAGTGAATGTGAGAGTTGTGGAGAATTTTAAATGACAAAACAGGAATTATTAGACTTTTTAAAATTTAATAGTAACAAACTTAGATATTATACTGTGTACTTAAATAAAAAAGTTTTAGAGCAGTTTGCGATAGGGTATTATCAGGATTTAAGTGCAAATAGATTTATAGTGTATGAGGTGACTGAACGTCAACAGTTATATGAAAAAGCTAGTTTTGAAAGAGAAGAGGATGCTATTGAAGAATTATATGAGATTGTAAAGTTTAGATGTAGGATTAAAAGTATCCCTATTCAGTTAGAGGTTTCAGAAATTGATGCAATCGGAACGAGTGATACAGACTTGGAACTTTTATTAATTGATGGTAATCTTTGGCTTCCAGATACCGAAGAGGAGCATCTCTTGAAACTTCAAGAAAAACTCAATAACTATATCTACTTCCTCGAAAGCAAGCAGTATGTGGCACGATACGGTGATAAGTTTGATAAAAAAGTCATCCATATCAGATTCCAGTATTCTCCATCTGATAATGGATTGGCCTTTCTCGCAGCTGTTCAGAAAGTGTTACAACCCACTGATATGAGCTTGAAGGTAGAATTGCCGGAGTG
>NZ_KV818035.1:0-704 GCF_001814835.1 Streptococcus sp. HMSC072D07 | reverse complement strand
GGCTTAGAAGATGTGGATGAGATCAAGGAAGTTCCGACAGAGTTGGATGCGATAGTGCACCATATCCAGCTCTTGTGTGAAGAACAAGAGATTCCTCCAGTACCACAGCCATGGTTGCCACCGCTCAAAGAGCGAATCGCACTAGACGAACTGGAAGAAGTGCAACCAGCAGTAGCCTGGGCACAAGAGAAACCACTCTCAGTTCTACTTGGAATGGCAGATATCCCGCAGGCCCAGAAGCAGGAAGCTGTCTCTATCAATCTCTCCAAGGATGGTCATATCCTCCTTTACGGAAGTCCGGGTACAGGAAAGACCACCTTCCTTCAGACTGCTGGTATGGACTTGGCTCGCAAGTTCAGTCCAAAGGCCCTTACCATGTACTTGATGGACTTTGGTACCAATGGTTTGGCTCCATTGTCCAAGCTTCCACAGGTGGCAGATACCATGCTTTTGGACCAAACAGAGAAGATCTCTAAGTTTGTACGAATCATGGAGAGAGAACTTAACCGTCGTAAGAAACTCCTTGCGGACTATGGTGTTGGGACCTTGGAACTCTACCGTCAGGCCAGTGGTCAGGAAGAGCCGGCTATTGTCATCCTCTTAGATAGCTATGAGGCCTTCAAGGAAGAAGCCTATGAGGCGGAACTCTTCAAGCTCTTGGTGCGTATCTCTCGTGAAGGTCTCAGTATCGGGGTTCACCTCTT
>NZ_KV818034.1:29462-75495 GCF_001814835.1 Streptococcus sp. HMSC072D07 | reverse complement strand
CCTACTTTTTTACCTTTGTCAAGGACTTTTTTTCCTCTTTATCGAAATTCTGAAAAGATAAGGGAAAGAGCCAGTTAAACTGACTCCTTCTATTTAACTTGCCAATTAGTCGCACGTTCCTCTCCCCACCAGTAAGGGATCAATTCGGCAACCTTAATTGTTTTTCTTGTTTCGTAGTTCATCATGAACTCTGCTTCTTTATTTTCAGCATTCAATTCTAAGAGAAATTCTCTGCAAGCGCCACAGGGCATACCTGATTCTTCGCCGTAGGGAGGTTTATCTCGAAAGGCGAGGATTTTCTTAACTTTGGTCTGTCCTGAAAATTGATACATATTGAAGAGAGCCGCTCGTTCTGCACAGAGATGAAAAACGCCACAAGTGCCCTCCATACAAAATCCTGTGAAGATCTGACCATCTTCTGCTTCTACTGCAGCAACAACATGGTTAGCATAAACAAAGTCAGAAACCTCATGGGGATTGTATAAAGTTCGTGCTTCTTTATACATCTTTTCCCATGTATCCATCGGAAGTCCTTTTATTTAGAAATCTCTTTCAGCATGTTTTCAATATGCTGGATTGACTTTTCACGTCCGAGTAAGAAAATGGTGTCTGGTAATTCTGGTCCATGCATTTCACCTGAAACGGCAATACGAATCGGCATGAAGAGGTTTTTCCCTTTAATACCCGTTTCTTTTTGAACTGCTTTGATTTGTGGGAAGATGTTTTCTGTCACAAATTCTTCATCTGTCATTGCTTCTAGTTTCGCTTTGAAGGCTTCTAGAACAACAGGAACGGTTTCTCCTGCCATGACCTCGCGCTCAGCATCTGTCAGCTCTGGGAAATCTGCAAAGAAAAGATCTGTCAGTGGGACGATTTCGTCCACTGACTTCATTTGTGGTTTGTAGAGTTCCACCATTTTTTCAGACTTGTCAGTCAAACGCCCTGCTTCTTCTAAGTAAGGTTTAGCCATTTCAAAGATAGTAGCTAGATCAGCTCTCTTGATGTAGTCGTTGCTCATCCAGTCTAGTTTCTTCTGGTCGAAGGCTGCTGGAGACTTGCTGAGGCGGTTTTCGTCAAAGAGTTTAATCAATTCCTCACGTGAGAAAATTTCATCTTCACCACCTGGGTTCCAACCAAGAAGGGCAATAAAGTTAAAGACTGCTTCTGGAAGATAGCCTTTTTTACGGTAGTCTTCGATAAACTGAAGGGTGTTAGTGTCCCGTTTAGACAATTTTTTACCCGTTTCAGAGTTGATGATCAAAGTCATGTGACCGAACTCTGGCGCTTCCCAACCAAGCGCTTCATAGACCATGAGCTGTTTTGGGGTGTTGGCAATGTGGTCATCACCGCGGATAACGTGAGAAATCTGCATATCGTGGTCATCAATAACAACAGCAAAGTTGTAAGTTGGGTAGCCATCTTTCTTTTGAATCACCCAGTCACCACCGATGTTGCCACCTTCAAACTCGATATCACCTTTGACCATGTCATGCCATTTGTAGATACCAGACTCATTAACAGCCAAACGGACAGTTGGGATGATACCAGCTGCTTCACGTTCTGCGATGTACGCTACTTTTTCTTCTTCGCTCATGCCAAGATATTCATTGATGTAACGTGGTGTTTCACCTGCTGCTTCTTGACGTTCGCGCTCAGCCGCCAACTCTTCTTCTGTGACGTAAGATTTGTAGGCTTTTCCTTCAGCTAGCAATTGGTCGATGTATCTTTGATAGAGTTCCAAACGCTCTGATTGGCGGTAATTTTCATGAGTTTCTGGGCTTTCATCCCAATCCATGCCCAACCAGCGAAGATTTTCAAGTTGTGAGCGTTCTCCATCCTCAACATGGCGTTTACGGTCAGTATCTTCGATACGAATGATAAAAGTTCCACCATGATGGCGTGCGTAAAGGTAGTTAAACAATGCTGTACGGGCATTTCCGATGTGTAGGAGTCCTGTTGGACTTGGTGCGTAGCGTACGCGGATATCTTTTGACATAGTTTCTCCTATAAAGTCTCTAGGCGTCTGCCTTTTTGCTTTCTATATTATATCACAAGTCTCGCCTGAGTCCAATGTCTACGAATAAAGAGAGTAAAAAGAGTGGGCAAGCCACTCTTTTCTTCTATTATAGACGTGCGTTAAGCTCTTTGCTCAATTCTTCAAATCCTGGTTTTCCAAGAAGGGCAAACATGTTGCGTTTGTATGCTTCAACACCTGGTTGGTCAAATGGGTTGATGGCATTCAAGTAACCTGAAAGGGCAATTGCCAATTCGAAGAAGTAGATAGTGTAACCAAGAGTGAAAGCGTCTTGCTCAGGAAGAGTTACGTACATGTTTGGCACATCACCGTCAGTGTGGGCAAGAAGAACACCGTCAGTTGCTTTTTTGTTTACAAAGTCAACGTCTTTTCCTTGAAGGTAACCAAGTCCGTCAAGGTCTTCTTCCAAAGTAGGGATAATCACGTTCTTACGTGGTTTGTCAACACGGACAACTGTTTCAAACATGATACGAGTTCCTTCTTGGATAAATTGACCCAATGAGTGCAAGTCAGTTGAGAAGTTTGCTGAAGTTGGGTAGATCCCTTTTTGGTCTTTCCCTTCTGACTCACCAGCCAATTGTTTCCACCATTCTGAGAAGTATTGAAGTGATGGTTCGTAGTTTACCAAGATTTCAGTAGCGTAGCCTTTACGGTAAAGGATGTTACGAACTGCTGCGTATTGGTATGCTTCGTTTTCAGCAATCTTGTCTGAAGTGTAGTCTTTACGAGCTGCATTCGCACCTTCCATAAGAGCTTTGATGTCTGCACCTGATGCAGCGATTGGAAGCAATCCAACTGCTGTCAATACTGAGAAGCGTCCACCGATGTCATCTGGAACCACAAATGTTTCCCAACCGTTGGCATCTGCTTCAACCTTAACAGCACCTTTTTGGCGGTCAGTTGTTGCGTAGATACGTTTGTTAGCTTCTTCTTGTCCGTATTTCTTAACCAAAAGTTCTTTGAAGACACGGAAAGCAATAGCTGGTTCTGTTGTTGTACCTGATTTAGAAATCACGTTTACTGAGAAGTCTTTGTCAGCTACGTACTCTACCAAGTCAGCAAGGTAAGTAGATGAGATTGAATTTCCAGCGTAAAGGATTTGTGGAGCTTTACGCTCTTCTTTTGTTTGCAAGTTAGCAAAGTGGTGGTTCAAGAAGTCAATAGCTGCTTTGGCACCAAGGTAAGATCCACCGATACCGATCACAACCAAGACATCGCTATCTGACTTGATTTGCTCAGCAGCTTTCAAGATGCGGTCGAATTCTTCACGGTCGTAGTTTTCAGGAAGGTCCAACCAACCCAAAAAGTCGCTACCAGCACCAGTTCCTTTACGAATCAATTCGTCTGCAGCTGTTACTTGTGCTTGCATGTATTCCACTTCATGTGGGGCAACAAATTTGTCTAAAACTTTTGAATAATCAAATTTAATATGTGACATGATAATCCTCCAAAATTTCTTCTTTTCTATCATAACGCTTACCTTCGATTTTTTCAAGCTTTTTTATTGAATTTGCCCAATTTTTATCAGAATTCAAACGTTTGCGTAAATTTGCTAAAATATAAAAAATCTGAAAGAACGAATAAAAACGGCTAGAGACTCTAACCGTTACAATTCATTTAATAAATACTCAAATAGTTCTAAATTGCCGTCTTCTTCATTGACCAGGAACTCTGGGTGCCACTGTAAACCGATAATACGATGCTCGTCGACAGACTCAATCGCTTCCACTGTCTGATCTCGAGGGGCCACCGCTGTCACACGGAAATTAGGTGCCAGATCTTTGATACTTTGACGATGGACTGAGTTGACCTGACTTTCTCTTCCAAACAACTTAGCCACCACACTCCCTTCTACCGTCTCAATAGAATGAGAGGTCCCAAAAGGCAAGCCTTGCCAGTGACCTTCAATTTCTTGGTGGAGAGTACCACCAAAAGCAACATTGACAAGCTGAACCCCGCGACAGATTGCCATAATTGGTTTATTCTGACGAAGCGCTTCTTTCAAGAGGGCTAGTTCAAACTCATCGCGTACAAGGTTGTAATCATCGCTCTCAATGGTCTTTTTCTCTCCATAAAACTGAGGATGGACATTTTGCCCACCTGTCAAGATGAGTTTGTCGATCATTTCCACATAATCGCGCACAATGGACTCATCTCCTACAGGAATCACTAAAGGGAGACCGCCGACTTGACGAATGCTCTCTGCAAATTTACAGGATACAGATGAGTGAATGTTTTTCCCTTCTGCATCTACAGGACATAGATTTGCAGCAACTCCTACAACCGTTCTAGCCATGATGTGTCTCCTTTCGATTTTCTTGCGACAGTCTTATCTTATCACTCCAACCCTTTCCTGTCTAATATGTTTTTTTAAAGACCGTGATAAGTATTTTTTATGGATAAGAAAAAGCTGCCCAACGAGGACAACTTCTTTTTTATTCGAAGACAAATTGATTGTGATACAGTTCTGAGTAGAAACCGCCAAGTTTGAGCAACTCGTGATGATTTCCACGTTCAATAACCTCTCCATCTTTGAGGACAATAATCTGATCGGCATTGAGGATGGTCTTTAAACGATGGGCAATGACAAAACTGGTTCGACCTGCTACAACTGCCTCCATGGCATGTTGAATCTTGCTTTCTGTTACGGTGTCCACATTGGAAGTCGCCTCATCTAAGATTAAGACTTGAGGATCTGTCATCAAGGTCCGAGCGATGGAAATCAATTGTTTCTGCCCAGTCGAGAAGATATTTTGCTCATCATCAATAAGGGTATCATACTTATCAGGCAGGCTTTCGATGTAGTCATGAATATGAGTTGCCTTGGCAGCTGCTTCGACCATTTCCTGACTGGCATCTGGCACACCAAAGCGGATATTATCCCGAATTGTTCCACTAAACAAGACCGAATCCTGCAAGACAATACCAACCTTGCTCCGTAGGCTGTCCAAGTCGTAGTCACGGATGTCTTTGCCATCAAAGGAAATGCTACCTGCATCCACATCGTAGAAACGATTGATGAGGTTCATGATGGTCGTTTTCCCTGAACCAGTCGGACCGACAACTGCTATCATCTGCCCTTTAGGAGCTGAAATGCTGACATCTTTTAAAATCGGCTTGTCTGGCACATAAGAGAAATCAATGTGACTGATTTCAACACCTTCTCGCAATTCCGTAAAGGCAGGCGCATTTTGCGGACGAATCTCTTCTTCTGCATCGAACATTTCTTGGATACGATCCGCTCCAGTAAAGGCCAACTGGAGGCTCCCCCAACTCGCAGCCACCTGGATAATCGGCTGGTAGTACTGCTGAGAAAATTGGGTAAACATAACGATCAAACCTAGGGCTGTCGTTGTTTCGATACTTGGATCGTTCAGCAAGACCGCAGAACCTGCAAAAATGACGATGGCCGTATTGACCAAGCTCATCCCATTCATAACAGGAAAGAGGATGCCTGAGAACATTCTCCCTTTAAAGGTTGCCTTGCGCACGCGCTCATTTTGCTCCACAAAGCCTGCTACGATATCATCTTGAATTCCTTGTACGATAACAGCTTTCTGTCCAGAAATACTCTCATCCATGTAAGCGTTGAGTTTCCCAACCTCTTTTTGCTGGAGATTAGTGTACTTGCGGGCCATCTTCACGATGAAGACCAACATGAGAAAGGCCACTGGGGTGCTGGCTACTGTTATCAGGGCTAGCGTCACATTTCTTGAAAACATGACAAAGATCAAACCGATGTAAAGAGCAATATTGCTCATGACCTGAACTAGGCTTTCATTGAAGGCTTGAAGGATGTTGTCCAAGTCACTCGTAAAGCGAGAGAGGATATCGCCATCCTGATGGCGGTCAAAGAAAGAAACGGTCAAACGGGAAAGTTTGCCAAAAAGGCCCTTACGCATCTCATTTGTCGACTCAGCAATCACACGGGTCATCAAGGTCATGTAAATCAAACTGGATACCACTAAGGCGAGAACAACCAGAGCTAGATTCAGCATCAGAGCTGATAAACTCTGCCAGGCTAGGTCGGAAGTTCCATTTTGATAAGCCAGAACTAGGTTAGCGAGCTCCGTCACTGCTTGACCTGAAAAAACTGGAAAGAGGGCTTGGGCAATCGTCGCAACTGCAACCATTAGAA
The DNA here is from genome assembly GCF_001814835.1 of Streptococcus sp. HMSC072D07. GTDB lineage: Bacteria > Bacillota > Bacilli > Lactobacillales > Streptococcaceae > Streptococcus. The sequence goes on along the minus strand of NZ_KV818034.1, from coordinate 69,322 downwards.
TCACAATGACAAAGGAGAACTTGTAAACTTTAAAATAATTCCAGAAAAATCGAACGGTTTTCATTTTATTCCTCCTTTCCCTTTTGTGTTTCGTAGATTTCGCGGTAGACGGCATTGTTAGCTACCAAGTCTGCATGCCGTCCTTCTCCAATCAAACGCCCTTGATCCAAGACCAAAATCTTGTCCGCATGGACGACTGAACTGATCTTTTGAGCGATGATAATGGTTGTCGTCCCTTTCAGGTCTTTATTCAAAGCTTCCTGCACGAGTCTCTCTGACTTAGCATCCAAGGCTGAAGTCGAATCGTCAAAAATCAGGATACGGGGATTGCTGACAATCCCACGGGCAATGGACATCCGTTGTTTTTGTCCACCAGAAAAATTGGTGCCTCGTTCTTCGACCTGACTCTCAAATTTGTTTTCCATACGTCCGATAAATTCACTGGCTTGAGCAATTCGTGCTGCACGTTCCATTTCTGACACGCTGGCATTGCCTTTTCCTTGACGAAGATTATCTGCAATGGTCCCGCTAAAGAGAATAGCACGTTGCAAGACGATGGAAACTGTTTTACGCAAGGTTCCCTCGCTGACGTCTCGAATATCCTTTCCACCAATCTTGATAGAGCCCTCCTGTGGATCAAACAGTCGTGGAATTAACTGAGCCAAGGTAGACTTCCCTGCTCCAGTCGCCCCAACCACACCGACCATCTGACCAGGCGCAATTTCAAAGGTTACATTCTTCAGCATAGGCTCATCATCATTAGGATAGGTGAAGGTCACATTTTCAAAAGAGAGACTTCCTTCTAACTCTTCGTCTGGGAGATCTTTAAAGGTCATCGCTGGCTCGGTATCTAGAATCTCGCGGATACGACGCAAGGAAATCATGGCACGACTGACAGAATTTCCTAAAAATCCAACCATGATGATGGTAAAGATAATCTGGCTGAGATAGTTGATAAAGGAAGCAATCGAGCCCACAACAGATGGATCTGACTGAGCCATACCTGCCACCAACCAGATAGAGAGGAAGACCGCTCCATAGCCGACTAGCATCATAACGGGTTCTATAACTGAGAAGGCATAACCGATATAAAGATTTTGTCCGAGAAGTTCATCTGAAACCTCAGTAAATTTGTCAAATTGTGCTTTTTCCTGCACAAAGGATTTAACCACGCGCACACCACGTAGATTTTCCTTAGCGATAGCATTGATCCGTTCAAGAAGGGTTTGAAACTTAGCAAATCGTGGCCCCATCATCCCCATCATGATGGCTGTTAGTGCAAAGATTAGGAGCACCATGAGGACAATCACCCACCAAAGTGATGGAAGAGTATGAACCGCCAAAATAAAGGAACCGATAAAGAGAAGAGGGAGGCGGAAGAGGATTTGAAAAGCCATCATCACCACGTTCTGAATTTGGTTGATATCATTGGTCATACGGACGACAAGGTTACCCGCATTGAATTGCTCGATATTGGCATAAGAAAAAGTCTGGATCTTGCGAAAAGCGTCTTCACGAAGGTCCGAAGACACTCCTTGAGCAATGTAGGCTGCAAGCGTTACATTGACCCCACCTGCAACCAGACCGACTAGGGCTACTCCTATCAACCAAGCGCCAATACTATAAATAGCCTCATTTTGTCCGGCCAACAAAGCCTCTAACACCTCTTGCAAATAGCGCGGTTGCAAGAGCGAACTCGCAACCATCAAGCCTGTCATCATTAAGGATGCCAAGGCTTGCCATTTATAGGTTTTTATTTTTTTAATGAGCATATTTCCTCCTAATAAAATAGATAAAGGGAGCGACATCCTGCGTCAGCTCCTTCTCATTCGTTCATATTGATGCTATTCTAGCAAAAAAGAGGCATCTTGTCAAAGAAGTCTCCTTATTATAAATTAGTGCGCTTTCATCTACAGGTGATGCATGAAAAGGCTTTTTATGGTAAAATGAAAGGAAGAACTCTTACAAGGAGGAAAAGATGAAGAAACAAACCATCGCTGTCTTGGGTCCTGGTTCTTGGGGAACTGCCCTTTCGCAGGTCCTAAACGACAATGGACACGAAGTTCGAATTTGGGGAAATATTTCTGACCAAATTGATGAAATCAATAACCAACATACAAACAAACGCTACTTCAAAGATATCCTACTGGACGAAAAGATCAAAGCCTATCATGACTTGGAAGAAACACTCCAGGATGTGGATGCTGTTTTATTTGTAGTCCCAACAAAAGTAACGAGACTGGTTGCCCAACAAGTAGCAAAGGTACTCAATCACAAGGTTGTCATCATGCATGCCTCCAAAGGATTGGAACCAGATAGCCACAAACGCCTATCAACTATTCTTGAGGAGGAAATCCCAGCTGACCTTCGTAGTGAAGTCGTTGTTGTTTCAGGACCTAGCCATGCTGAGGAAACGATTGTACGCGATATTACCTTGATTACCGCAGCCTCCAAAGATCTTGAAACTGCCCAGTACGTCCAAAATCTCTTTAGCAATCACTACTTCCGTCTCTATACTAATACGGATGTTGTCGGAGTTGAAACCGCTGGTGCTCTCAAAAACATCATCGCAGTTGGCGCTGGGGCACTACATGGACTAGGGTTTGGTGACAATGCCAAGGCGGCCATCATCGCTCGAGGATTAGCAGAAATCACCCGTCTAGGTGTCGCTCTTGGAGCTAACCCTCTGACTTATAGCGGTCTTTCTGGAGTTGGAGATTTGATCGTAACGGGAACATCTGTCCACTCTCGTAACTGGAGGGCAGGTGATGCTCTCGGTCGCGGAGAATCCCTCGCAGACATCGAAGCAAACATGGGCATGGTCATCGAAGGCATTTCAACAACTCGAGCAGCTTACGAGCTGGCTCAGGAATTGGGTGTCTACATGCCAATCACACAGGCTATTTACCGAGTTATCTACGAAGGTGTCAATATCAAAGAAGCAATCACTGACATCATGAGCAATGAATTTAAAGCAGAAAACGAATGGTCATAGACCTTTATAGAAAGGAACATCATGAAACAAAAAGTCAGAAAAGCAGTCATCCCTGCCGCTGGATTGGGAACCCGTTTCCTCCCAGCAACTAAGGCCTTGGCCAAGGAAATGTTGCCAATCGTAGACAAGCCAACTATCCAGTTTATCGTTGAAGAAGCCCTCAAGTCTGGTATCGAAGACATTTTGGTTGTTACTGGTAAGTCAAAACGTTCTATCGAGGACCACTTCGATTCAAACTTCGAATTGGAATATAACCTTAAAGAAAAAGGGAAAACAGATCTTTTGAAGCTGGTTGATGAAACAACCGGCATGCGCCTACATTTTATCCGTCAAACACATCCACGTGGTCTCGGAGATGCTGTCTTGCAAGCCAAAGCTTTCGTTGGAAATGAACCTTTTGTCGTTATGCTTGGTGATGACTTGATGGATATCACAGACGAAAAGGCTGTTCCACTTACCAAACAACTCATGGATGACTACGAGCGTACCCACGCGTCTACTATCGCTGTCATGCCAGTCCCTCACGACGAAGTCTCTGCCTATGGGGTTATTGCTCCGCAAGGCGAAGGAAAAGACGGCCTTTACAGCGTTGAAACCTTCGTTGAAAAACCTGCTCCAGAGGATGCTCCTAGCGACCTTGCTATTATTGGACGCTACCTCCTCACTCCTGAAATTTTCCAAATCCTCGAAAATCAAGCTCCAGGTGCAGGAAATGAAATTCAGCTGACAGATGCAATCGATACCCTCAATAAAACACAACGTGTATTTGCTCGTGAGTTCAAAGGAGCTCGTTACGATGTCGGAGATAAGTTTGGCTTTATGAAAACATCCATCGACTACGCTCTCAAACACCCACAAGTCAAAGACGACTTGAAAGACTACCTCATCCAACTTGGGAAAGAGTTAGCTGAGGGGGAATAGAAGAAAAACAAAGCTCTTAATTAAGGGCTTTTTTGTTGAAGCTTGCAATAAAAAAAGCCATCTTTGCAGATGACTTATTAGCAACCGAATCGGTGCTTGCATTTAACTATTCCCCCCTACACATAGCTCATTCCCTTATAGCAAAGGAAAACGGCTAGTGCGATAAAAAGTACAGTTGCTCCGATTCGCTGGCTGGTGCTATACATTCTTTTTTCCCATTTGACTGGAAAAATGACTGCTAGAAAGGCACCTCCTACTGAACCACCGATATGCCCAGCTAGGCTGATTCCTGGAATCAGAATACTTCCAATGATATTTATCACGAAAAGTGTCAGATAGGATTGCCCCAACTGCTGGATATAGGGGTTGCGAGTTGCGTAACGCAAGACGATAATCGCAGCAAATAGCCCGTATAGGGAAGTGGATGCCCCAGCAGCGACAACTTTCGGTGTGAAAGCAAAAACAAAGAGATTGCCCATCATTCCAGATAATAGATAGAGAAAGAAGAACTGCTTAGAACCGAAAATCTCCTCCACCTGTCGTCCAAGAAAGTAGAGCGAAATCATATTGACAATGAAATGCTCCCATCCGATATGCACAAATATAGCCGAAAAAAGGCGCCAAATCTGCTCAGGGAACAGGCGAATGATCGGTCCATACATGGCTCCAAACTGAAGCAAGATATCTGCTCGTTCAAAATTTAAACCTGTAAGAACCAACATCAAGAGAAAGACCAATGCGGTTACTAGGAGGAAGAAACTAGTCACAGGATAACGTTTATCAAAGATTTCCTTCATAGATTAGCACCTCCTGGACGGGAATATCATGGTCTTCCAAGTTAAACTCCTGAATTTGACAAGGATAAACCGTACTCAAAGTATGACCAGTAAAATGTTCTAGATAGCGGTCGTAGTATCCTCCACCATATCCGATTCGATAGCCTTCTGTCGTAAAAGCTAGCCCTGGAACATGAATCAAATCAATCTGAGACGGTTCCACCACTTCCAAGTCTCCTTGCGGTTCCAGTAAACCAAAGGAAGTTTTTACCAACTGCTGCGGATCGTAGACCACAAAGTCCATGCGCCCCTTGGGATAGGTTTTGGGTATCAGAACCTTTTTGTCGTCCTTCAGCGCCTGCTCAATCAGTTCTTGCGTTTGAAATTCATGAGGGAAGGAGAGATAGGTTGCGATAGTCTTGGCTTTTTGGTAAAAAGGGTGTTGTAAGAAATGCTCAGTTAAAGCTCGATCCATAGCCTGTTTTTGCTCCTGAGATAAAGCCTTCATTTCTTGCAAAATTTTCTTGCGTAGTTCAGCTTTCATAGACAATTCCTCTACTCTGCTGCCTTCTTTTTCAAGAAACTAGAGACCGCATCTACCCCAATGGCTAAGGCTTCTTCCTTAGGACTCATCTGAGGGTGATGAAGGGCGTAGGGACTATCGATACCTAGCCAGAACATAACGCCATCTACCTTCGAAAGGAGATAACCAAAGTCCTCACCAGTCATAGCTGGCTCAATATCAATCAACTCGATTCCGTCTTTCTCTTCAAAAAAGTCCATCAGTTCACGCGCCAAGGCTGGATTGTTCTCAACAGGTAGGTAGCCTCCTTGCTTGAGTTCTACTTCGACTTCCATATCAAAGGCTGCTGCAACCCCTTCTGCGACTGTCTTGACTCTTTTTTGTACCAAGAGGCTCATTTCCTGAGTCAAGGCGCGAATGGTTCCATGCAAAAAGGCTGTGTCTGTAATGACATTATTGGTTGTTCCAGCTTGGAAAAGGCCAAAGGTCACCACCGCTCCCTCGATGGGATTGACATTGCGGCTGACAACTGACTGTACTTGGGTTACAAAGTAACTAGCAGCCACCAAGGCGTCATTGGCTTCATGCGGAAAGGCTGCATGTCCCCCTTTTCCTTTGAAACGAATCTTCACCTCACAAGTCCCTGCAAAGAGCGTATGGGTATTGGTCGCAATCTGTCCAACCTTTAGATCCGGACGAACATGGAGTCCATAAAACTGGTCTGGTAGCCAGTCTCCAAAAGCACCGTCCTCATACATGAGCATGCCACCAGCTTCATTTTCTTCAGCAGGCTGAAATAGAAAGAGCAAATTATTCTTGGGTTGTTCCTCCAGGGCGCGTTCGAGACAGCCTAAGGCAATAGTCATATGAAAATCATGGCCACAAGCATGCATGCGACCTTGGTGCTGAGAGGCGAAAGGCAGTCCTGTTTGTTCGACGATAGGCAGGCCATCAATATCTGTTCGCCAGCCAATAGTCTTCTTTGGCTGGCTTCCCTGCAAATAGACCAAAACCCCTGTTCGCCAAATACGAATTTGAACAAAATCCTTGCCCGTAGTCAATTTCTCAATCACATCCAGCAAATAAGCCTGAGTCTTGAACTCTTCCAAGCCAATCTCTGGAATCTGGTGTAAATCTCGTCTAGTCTGAATCAAATCTAACATCTATCGATCCTCCTTTTGATAGAAGAAAGAGGCTGGAAGAAGTATCCGCCTCTTTTTATTTTTACAAGGTACGAAGCGCATCCTCTAGCGCTGTTTTTTGTTGGGTTTGGGCATCAATTTCTTTGATGATACGAGCTGGAACACCTGCCACTACCACGTTTTCTGGAACATCTTGGGTAACAATAGCTCCTGCTGCAACAACTGAACCACTGCCGATTTGGACCCCTTCGATCACCACTGCATTGGCACCGATAAGAACATTATCTCCGACACGGACTGGTTCAGCGCTAGCTGGCTCAATCACACCCGCCAAAACTGCACCTGCACCAACGTGACTGTTTTTCCCAACGATAGCACGACCTCCAAGGATGGCACCCATGTCAATCATGGTTCCAGCACCGATTTCAGCACCGATATTGACAACAGCTCCCATCATGATAACAGCATTGTCACCAATTTCAACCTGGTCACGGATAATAGCACCTGGCTCGATACGAGCATTGATCGCACGTTTGTCTAGCAAAGGAACTGCAGAATTACGAGCATCTTGCTCGACAACATAATCTTGATTTTCTACCAAACCTTCAAGAAGCGGAGCAACATCCTTCCAGTCTCCGAATAAAACATTTCCTAGTTTGACAACAGAGCTAGGTACAGCAGTTGCAAGTTCTCCTTCAAAGGTTACTTTGACACTGGTTTTCTTTTCAGCATTGGCGATAAATTGGATAATTTCTTGAGCGTTCATTTTTGTAGCAGTCATAGGTGCCTCCTGGTTCGTTATAATGATACCTATTCTACCAAAAAAGGCTTCAAATTTGAAGCCTCAACTATCAAATAATCATCTTTACTGGGCTTGTTTTGCTTCCTCTACAGATAAAAAAATCATCGGAACGATAATCAACACCATAGCTAAGGCCAAAAAACCATCCATGACCATTCCCAGAAAAAGAACACTTAATAAAGCTGAAGAGAGCGGTTCGCTAGCACTCACCACTGATACAACCAGCGGGGAAACGAGTGACACAGCCTTCATAGATAGGAAGAAGGCAAAAGCTGTACCAAACACGGCAATCGTCAGACAAATCAGCACACTTACCAGATCCACTTGAAAACTTATCCGATAAATAGGGTAGAGGAAATTACTAAAGAGACCTGCCAGAATCATCCCCCAACCAACAGTCGGAACAAATCCGTAGCGCCGTGCAAAGCGTTGGGGAAGGATAACATTAAACATGACCCCTACTGCACTGAGCAAACCTGTCACTAGAGCCAAAGGTGTCATGGATAACTGGGACAAATCCCCTTTTGTAGCCATCAAAAAAACACCTAGCATGGCAATCAAAACATAGAACACAGCTGTAATAGAAGCCTTCTTCTGGTAAATGATTCGATTGTAAAACAGGATAAAAACAGGGCTGATAAATTGCAAAATGGTCGCCGTCGTCGCATTGGAATACTCAACGCAGAGATAAAAGAAAAATTGCACAGAAAAAATACCTAGAATAGCATAGGCTAAAAAAGGTAGATAATTTTTCTTATCACGCCAGATGTCCAACAAGCGGCTACGCAACTGAAAAGCAGATAAACCTAAAACCAAACTCCCTGCCACTAATAAACGCATAGAAGTAATCCATCCAGAAGACACTGGATAATGAGTGAAAAAATACTCTCCTAAAATCCCACAAATCCCCCAGATTAGGCCTGAGAGTAGCGAGTATACTGTTCCCTTAACAATCTTTTTCTGATAATGATTCATATTATTATTGTAACACGAAACCAACAAAGAAAAAAGTAGCAACAAGGAGAAATTACTAACCTTGCTACTACTCTTTCTTAACGATTAAATAGACGTGAACGTCCTGAAGAACCACTTTGAGTATTTCCACTCGAACTTGAACTTCCAGAGCTACTGCTTGAACTTGAGCTTGGAGGAGTCACTGCTGGAATGCTTCCTAGAATATTCTTCCATGCGTTCAGATAATCTGCATCGCTTCCTCCAATAGCAAAGCGATAGGTGGTCACTGGGGCACCTTCTTTAGTAGCCCAGTAGCTCGTTACTGTTGATCCAGAAAGTTCGATTTCCTTACCATTGATGGAAACTTTGCCGGGCTTTTGGCCTGTAGACCGGAGAACTTGCGACTTGGTCACACTTGGATCCAGATTAAAGCGCTCATTCCCCCATATTCCAGGTTCAGCTTGTTGGATAGCATTGACCAAGTGGGCCATATAGTTGGCATTACGGTAGTGGCCTGCTCCTTTGGCTAGTGGTCGGTTATCATCGTGACCTAACCAGCCACCCAAAGTCAAGCGAGGTGTAGAAAGCATGAGCCACATATTTTCATCTTCATTGGTCGTACCAGTTTTTCCGATCCAGTCAGCACGAGCTAGGGATGGATTGATAGTAGTCAAGTCCGTCTGGAAACTTGAAGTAATCCGAGACGAGATAACATCCCGAAGGAGACTTTGCATGATGGTTGCTGTCGCTTTTGAATAAACCTGGACAGGCTCATCCTTGTGCTCGTATACCACTCGGCCATCCGTTGACTCGATCTTCGCGATCATATGTTTCTTATGGTAAACTCCGTTGTTGGCTATCGTTTGGTATCCGTTAGTATGTTGGGCAACTGTAACGTCAATCCCCCCACCCATCGGTAAACTTTCAATCCCATATTCTGGGATTTCGTAACCCATTTTTTCCATATAGCCTTTGACATCCACACCCTTCTCTCGAAGCGTACGATACGTCCAGTAGGCTGGGATATTCCATGAGTAGTTAAGGGCTTCTCCCAATGTCATCATGCCCGTACCAGGACTATTGACATACATGATGGGATTCCCGTTTGAGAAGTTGGTAGGATAGTTTGACAAGATACTTGCACTTCCCATCAAACCTTGGTCAATAGCGATACCATAGGCCAATATAGGTTTTGTGGTTGAAGCTGGAGAACGCTTGGTATCGATAGCGTGATTGTTCTGATTTTCTTGATAATTACGACCACCAACAAATCCAAGGATAGCTCCCGTTTGGTTGTCCATGAGGACATTCCCCACCTCAGGCTGGCCTGTCGAATCATCTAGCAGATAGCCGTAGGTCGCAACCGCATTTTGCATCGCAGCATGAACATTTTTATTGATAGTTGTCGTAATCTTATATCCACCATTTTCAATTTCCTTAGTGGCTAAATCGCGATAGGATTTCTGAATGGACTCATTCTTTAATTCTTGCGCAGAGACATTATCTCGTTGGACAAGGTAGTCGTACATGCGGTCAGTAGCTTCTGCCAAGGTTGCATAGTAGAGATAGTCACGCGAAGTACCACTAACACTACCTGATGGTAGGAAGTCTTTCTTAAAGTCATAATCTTTGTACTTATCGTAGTCTTCCTGACTTAGAGCCCCTGTCCGGTACATATTGTAGAGGACATCCTTGGCACGCTTAATTCCCAAAGCCATGTCCTCATCACTCTTCATACTACCATCAGATTCATAAGGAGAATAACTGATTGGACTCTGTGGCAACCCTGCGATAAAGGCAGCTTGAGGGATCGTTAAATCCGAAGCATTGACCCCAAAGATTCCTTCTGCAGCCTGCTGGGCACCTGCAATATTTTGACCTTTATGATTGCGACCAAAAGGAGCTATGTTAAGGTAGGTTGTCAAAATCTCATCCTTACCCATAGCCCGTTCTAAAGCTAGAGCATCAATAATCTCTTTAGCCTTACGAGCTAGAGTTGGAGCATCCCCCACCACTTGCTGCTTGATGACCTGCTGGGTCAAGGTCGAACCACCACTAGACGAGCCTAGACCGACAAAGGTTCCCAAGGTCGCACGAATAACGGCCTTAGGCACAACTCCCTTGTGCTCATTGAAATGCTCGTCCTCTGTCGCAACAATGGCTTTCTTAAGGTTGTCTGAGATAGCATCTGAAGCGACTGAAGTGCGCAATAAATCGCCCTCGATCGAGGCAATGGTACTGCCGTCAGAATAAGTGATTTCTGAGATGGAGGCAATATCCTTCACTTGCTTGACCAACTCTTCTGCTTGAGGGACCTGGGCCTTGTCAAATAGAGCGACTCCATAACCCATAGCTACACCAGCGCCAAACAGTCCACCGATAAAGCCTAGGATAAAGAGAGTGTTAAAAACTATTTTAAACCCACTCAAAACTTTAGCAAAAATAGACCCAGCCTTTCTAACTTTGTCAGAAGAGGCCCCCTTTTTACCGGTTTTCTTATTAGCCAGTTTTTCTGCTAGTCTTTTCTTCCATTTTGCAATTCGTTGCATTAGCTGCTGGAAAAAATGCAGCATTTTTGTTTTTAATTCATTAATTCTTTCTTTCATGAATGTCCTCGCTTTCTCTATTATACCATAAAAGGGAAACTTTCAATAAAATAGCCACTTTCTTCCCTATTCCACTAGGCTATTGTCCGAGTTTGTGATACAATAGGTAGAAACAATATTTTATAAAGGAGAAAAGACACATGCACATTTTTGATGAGCTAAAAGAGCGTGGTTTGATTTTTCAAACGACTGATGAAGAAGCTTTGCGTAAAGCCCTAGAAGAAGGTCAAGTTTCTTATTATACTGGCTACGATCCAACTGCTGATAGCCTTCACCTCGGCCACCTTGTCGCAATCTTGACCAGTCGTCGCTTGCAGTTAGCAGGTCATAAACCATATGCGCTCGTTGGCGGTGCTACAGGTCTCATCGGAGATCCGTCCTTCAAAGATGCTGAGCGTAGTCTCCAAACAAAAGACACAGTAGAGGGCTGGGTCAAGTCTATCCAAGGGCAACTTTCTCGTTTTCTTGACTTTGAAAATGGTGAAAATAAGGCTGTCATGGTCAACAACTACGACTGGTTTGGCAGTATCAGCTTCATTGACTTCCTCCGTGACGTCGGAAAATACTTCACTGTCAACTACATGATGAGTAAGGAATCTGTGAAGAAACGGATCGAGACAGGGATTTCTTACACTGAGTTTGCCTACCAAATCATGCAAGGGTACGACTTCTATGTCCTTAACCAAGACTACAATGTTACTCTGCAAATCGGTGGTTCTGACCAGTGGGGAAATATGACAGCTGGTACCGAATTGCTTCGTCGTAAGGCTGACAAGACTGGTCACGTGATCACTGTTCCACTCATCACAGACGCAACTGGTAAGAAATTTGGTAAGTCAGAAGGAAACGCAGTTTGGCTTAACCCTGAAAAGACTTCTCCATACGAAATGTACCAATTCTGGATGAACGTGATGGATGCTGACGCTGTTCGCTTCTTGAAAATCTTTACCTTCTTGTCACTCGATGAGATTGAAGACATCCGCAAAGAGTTTGAAGCGGCTCCACACGAACGCTTGGCACAAAAGGTCCTCGCTCGTGAAGTCGTGACTCTTGTTCACGGAGAAGAAGCTTACAAAGAAGCCCTTAACATCACCGAGCAACTCTTTGCTGGAAACATCAAAAACCTTTCTGTCAAAGAACTCAAACAAGGACTTCGTGGAGTGCCAAACTACCAAGTAAAAGCAGACGAAAACCACAATATCGTGGAACTCCTCGTGTCATCTGGTGTGGTGAATTCAAAACGCCAAGCCCGTGAAGACGTCCAAAACGGAGCTATCTACGTCAACGGCGACCGTATCCAAGACCTTGACTATGTCTTGAGTGACGCAGATAAGTTAGAAAACGAACTCACTGTTATCCGCCGCGGGAAGAAGAAATACTTTGTGTTGACTTACTAAATTGTTAAACATTTACCTATAAACAAAGGAGTTACCCTCGAGAAAGGTAACTCCTTTTTGCTGTGAATAGTCCCCACCTATCCCTTAATAGACAGGCTACGCAGGACTATGCGTAAGGTTGTTAGATTATGTAGGATAGAGAGGTTTGAAGGACTGAGCCAATTAAACAAGCCAAAGCCAATCAAACTACTATTTACGACAACGGTATCTTGAATATTCTTCTTGATGAGTGTTTGCAAAGATGATGATAGCCAATCCAACTCTTGGAAGAAATCCAAACGATTATCTAACAATAAGATATCGCTCATCTGCTTAGAAATATCTGCACTCTCATTCATCACCACACCGATATCTGATAGGGTTAGAGCCGCTGAGTCATTCAATCCATCTCCAACCATCAAAATCGTGTGACCTGCTTTCTGCAGTTCCTCTACTAACTCAAATTTCCCATCAGGTTTCAAGTCTGTATAGACCTGATCAAAGGGCAAATCTTTGACTAATTCCTCTGTCCTAACCAAGGTGTCCCCTGTTGCCAGAATCAATTTTTTCCCTTGTGCCTTAAGTTTCTCCAAGGCTGCTTTTGCTTCTTTTCTCAAAGGAGTATGAATGCAGAACATTCCAATCAATTCATTCTGATAAGCCAAGAATAAGAGATTGTAGTGACTCTTGTACTCTTCAATTAAAGCATTTTGTTCTGAACTGATATGAATCTGCTCATCCTGCATCAAGACATAATTCCCAATAAGAACTGGTTGGCCATCTATATGAGATTTGATCCCCTTGCTTGCAATATATTGGAGTTTCCCATGCATTTCCTCATGTTCAATTCCCTCTATCTCAGCTTGCTTGACGATGGCATTAGCAATAGGATGATAAATGTGTTCCTCAAGACAGGCACTGATTCTGAGAATATCTTCCTCACTATAGTCCCCAAAAGGTAACACCTTTTCAACTATAGGATAACTAGTTGTGATTGTTCCCGTCTTATCAAACAAGAAAGTATCAACTTCCAGATATTTCTCCAGAACATCCCCATCCTTAATCACCATTTCACGGTTCAACCCCTCCTTGATAGCTGTCAAATAAGCTACAGGAGTAGAGATTTTCAAAGCGCAGGAGAAATCGACTAATAGGAAAGAAATAGCCTTAGAAAAAGAACCTGTTAATAGGTAAGTTAGCCCAGCCCCCAAGAAATTATATTTGACGACCTTATCCGCCATCTTGATGAAATAGCGTTGTTTCGTTTTCTTGTTTTCTTCAGATTTCTTCATTAACTCAATCAGTTGTAAAATCCGGCTGTTCATCTGATTATCGGTTACACGAATGCGTAACTCTCCAGTTTCTAATACTGTATTTGCACAAACCAAATCAGACTCTCTTTTTTCAACTGGAAAACTCTCTCCCGTCAAGGAACTTTCGTTGACCATACCTAAACCTGAAACTACTTGTCCATCAAACAGAATTTCATTTCCTTGAGATAGGACCAAGACATCTCCTATTTGAACATCGGAACTCTTGATACTAACAACCGTATCGCCCTGTACTAAGAATACGTCGCTCTCTTTTGCAAGAAGGCTTTGTTCTAAATCTGTTGCAGTTTTTTTCAAAGACCACTGATCTAAATGATTCCCCAAATCAAGCATAAACATGATATTGCTAGCTGTCTTGGATTGGTTCATAAACAAGGACAATAAAATCGCCGAACAGTCCAAGACTTCCATCGTTAGTTCCTTACGCGCTAGTGTTTGATAGGCTTCTCTAATATAACCCAAAGCCTGATAACAAGTCCATATATAGCGAATAGGATACGGCACAAAACTACGAAAAAGTACACGCTTAATCGCTGCACCTGAAACAATAGAATAAGCACTCTCTTCTCTACGAATGGGAAGAGTCATCAACTCAGAAACTTTCCCTTTATCAATTCTTTTTAAAAAGGCTTCTGCATTATCTAATACAGAAAAGCCTTCTTTTATGCGTAGAGTAAAGTGCTGTTGATCCATGTAAAACTGGATAGACTCAATCCCCTTTTCATCTCTCGCCAAGGAACGAAGATAGTCTTGAATATCCAAGGTGAGTGAAAAAGAAGATGATAGTCGGATATGTTGGTATCCTCTATGTAGCACTTTAAAAGACATATTATTCTCCTATAAGGCTATCTAATTGCTCTTCTTTTTTCTCTTGCTCGTACAAATATTTGGCATCTTGCAAGACATCGTCTCCATGTTGTTTCACAACAGAAACAGATGCATCTAGCCCGTCTTTCAACTTGTAAGCCTTAGCCAAAGCTTTAGAATAACCTTTTTTAGCTTCCTTACTTGCCAAGATTTTCAAACCAAGGGTACCAAATGCGACACCACCCAAAAAGAGTGATGATTTTTTCGCAACTTTTGCAACGGTTAATACTTCTTTTAACATACTTATTTCCTCCTTATCATTATTATATAGAAATTTAGATATAAAAGCAATTTTATTCTATAAATTGGAGAATTAGTTTTATTTCTACTGAATCTCCCATCTACTTATTTCTAAAGTTGCTTTCATTTGCCTCTTTTGATACACTTAAACTATGAATACAAACCTCAAACCCAAACTTCAGCGTTTTGCTTCTGCGACTGCCTTTTCCTGCCCTATCTGCCAAGAAAATCTGGCCTTGGTAGAGTCTAGCCTCAAGTGTAGCAACCGCCATTCTTTTGATCTGGCAAAATTCGGCTATGTCAACTTGGCTCCGCAAATCAAGCAATCTGCCAACTACGACAAGGAAAACTTCCAAAACCGCCAGCAAATTCTTGAAGCTGGTTTTTATCAGGCTATTTTAGAAGGTATCTCGGACTTACTAACAACTAATCCATCCGCAAAAACAGTCTTGGATATCGGTTGTGGCGAAGGTTTCTACTCTCGTAAACTCCAAGAAAGTCACTCTGATAAAACCTTCTATGCCTTTGACATTTCAAAAGACTCGGTCCAAATCGCAGCTAAAAGTGAACTCAACTGGTCAGTTAATTGGTTTGTCGGTGACCTGGCTCGACTTCCTATAAAAGACGCCAGTATGGATATCCTGCTCGACATCTTTTCACCTGCCAACTATGGGGAATTCCGTCGCGTTTTATCCAAAGATGGCATCTTGATCAAGGTCATCCCGACTGAAAATCACCTCAAAGAAATCCGTCAAAGGGTACAAGACCAGCTGACAAACAAGGACTATTCCAACCAAGATATCAAGGAACATTTCCAGGAATACTTCAGCATCCAATCTATCCAAATAGCTTCCCTAACCAAACCCATCACAGCCGAGCAACGCCAAGCTTTACTTAGCATGACCCCCCTTCTCTTTCATGTTGACCAGACCAAAATTGACTGGAGTCAACTGACAGAGATTACCATTGAGGCAGAGATTTTGGTTGGGAAAGCACTGTAAATAAAACTTTCAGATAAGACAAAACCCGCACCTTCAAGGTACGGGTTTAAGTTATGTAATTATTAGTTCAAGTGCCAGATATCTTCGTTGTACTGAGCGATTGTACGGTCAGATGAGAAGAATCCTGCTTTAGAAATGTTAACGATGACTTTATCCAACCATGCGTCACGGTCTTCGTAGTCAGCAAGCATTTGCTCTTTGACTTTGATGTAGTCTTCCAAGTCAAGGAGAGTCATGAACCAGTCTTTTTTGATCAATTCGTTGTAAAGACGTTCCAAGCGTTCTTTCTTACCTACTGCAAGAACAGCATCGCTCACAATGAAGTCAACCAAAGGTTTGATAGCTTCACGAGCATAGAATTCGCTTGATTTGTAAGCTGCTTTTGCGTAAAGGTCGATAACAGTTTCTGAATCTTCACCAAAGATGTAGATGTTTTCGTCGCCAACCAACTCAGCGATTTCCACGTTAGCACCGTCCATAGTACCAAGAGTCAAGGCTCCGTTCAACATGAATTTCATGTTACCAGTACCTGAAGCTTCTTTAGAAGCAAGTGAGATTTGTTCTGAGATGTCACATGCTGGGATAAGGAAGCTTGCTGCAGTAACGTTGTAGTTTTCAACCATAACCACTTGCAAGTGTGGAGCTACTGCTGGATCGTTTGCAATCACTTCTGACAAGCAAAGGATCAAGTGGATGATGTCTTGGGCGATTGTGTAGGCAGGAGCTGCTTTACCACCAAAGAATACTGTGATTGGACGAGCAGGGATGTTCCCAGCCTTGATGTCAAGGTATTTGTGAATCACATACAAAGCGTTCATTTGTTGGCGTTTGTACTCGTGGAGACGTTTGATTTGGATATCAAAGATAGAGTTTGTATTGATTTCCACACCTTGGTGTTCTTTCAAGTGACGAGCCAATTTGCGCTTGTTGTGAGCTTTGATGCTTTCCAATTTTTCTTTGACAGCAGCCTTGTCTTCGTATGACAAGAGTTTTTCAAGCTCATCCGCTTCATGGTGCCAACCCTCTCCAATAATCTCATCCAAGTAGTGAGACAGTCTTGGGTTGGCATGCATGAGCCAACGACGGAATGTGATACCGTTTGTTTTGTTGTTGAATTTTTCTGGGTAGATGTCGTAGAAAGCTTTCAACTCTGAATTCTTCAAGATTTCAGTGTGGAGTGCTGCTACCCCGTTAACACTGTATCCGTAGTGGATATCCATGTGAGCCATGTGTACACGGTCGTTTTCATCAATGATTTGAACAGCTGGGTCTTTGTATTCTGCTTTCACACGACGGTCCAATTCTTTGATGATTGGTACCAAGTGAGGAACCACTTCTTCCAAGAATTCAAGAGGCCATTTTTCAAGGGCTTCAGCAAGGATTGTGTGGTTAGTGTAGGCAGTCATGCTTCGTACGATTGAGATTGCTTCATCAAGCTCGATACCTCGCGCAGTCAAGAGACGGATCAATTCAGGAATCACCATTGATGGGTGAGTATCGTTGATTTGTACAACAGCGTAGTCTGCAAGGTCATGCAAGTTGCTTCCTTTTTCGATTGCTTCGTCGATGATCAATTGCGCACCGTTTGAAACCATGAAGTATTGTTGGAAGATACGGAGCAATTCACCTTGCTTGTCGCTATCGTCTGGGTAAAGGAAGAGAGTCAAGTTGCGAGCGATATCTGTCTTGTCAAAGTTGATACCATCTTCGATGATAGAAGAATCAACTGAATCCAAGTCAAACAAACGCAAGCGGTTTTTAGTAGCTGTCTTGTAACCAGGTACATCAATATCATAAAGGGTAGATGTCAATGTGAAGTGTGCAAATGGCACTTGGTAGCTACGGCTTGAGCGTACCAACCAGTTTTGCTCTGTCAACCAAGCGTTAGGAATTGTTTCTTGTTGGTTGTTTTTAAGAACTTGTTGGAAAAGACCGAAGTGGTAGTTCAATCCAACACCGTCACCATTCAAACCAAGTGTAGCGATTGAGTCGATAAAGCAGGCTGCCAAACGTCCCAAACCACCGTTACCAAGTGATGGTTCCAATTCTACTTCTTCGATTTCGATCAACTCTTTACCTGCAGCTGCAAGCTCTTTTTTAACTTCGTCATAAAGACCAAGGTTAATCAAGTTGTTTGACAAGAGTTTACCGATCAAGAACTCAGCTGAGATGTAGTAAACCTTTTTCTTACCAGTGTTAACTGGTTTTTGGCTGCTTGCAAGCTTGCTGTAGTTAAGAAGAGCAAGGTAAAGCTCTTCATTGCTACATTCTGCAATGGTTTTATTGTAACGTTTTTGTACAAATTCGTTTAATGGTAACATGTTTATGTGTCTCCTGATAATGTCTTATTTCTTTAATTCTACCAAATTTTCATTGATTCGGCGATAAATTGTAGTCAAGTCAAGCAAAGTTTCTTCAACAGCTGGTGTGAGTTGGTCTGCTGTCATACGCCATGACCAGTTTCCGCCAAGAGTAGATGGGAAGTTCATACGAGCTGACTCATCTAGTTCTAGCAAGTCTTGCATAGTTGCAATAGCCATGAAGCTAACAGATGAAAAGACTGTGCGAAGCATTGCGTGTGGCACTGTTTCGTACTCTTTACGGTTCGTGTAACGAGCCATGTATTCACGAGTTGGATCGTCGATTTCATTACGGTACCAACCAAGAACAGTGTTATTATCGTGTGTTCCTGTGTACATAACAGAGTTGGCAGGTGCCAAGTGTGGGCTATCGATACTTTCATCTTCTGGGTTGAAGGCGAATTGAAGAATCTTCATTCCTGGGAAGCCAGTACGTTCACGCAACTCGATGACTTCATCTGTCATGAAACCAAGGTCTTCTGCGATGATGTTTAGCTCACCAAGCTCTTCCTTAACGGCTGCAAAGAGTTTGTAGCCTGGACCTTTCACCCATTTACCAGGTGCTGCTGTATCGGAACCAGCAGGAATTTCCCAGTAAGATTCGAAACCACGGAAGTGGTCGATACGAACGATATCGTAGATCTTGAAGCTTTCGCGCAAGCGTTCAACCCACCATTTGTAACCGTCTTTGTCCATTGCTTCCCAGTCATAGATTGGGTTGCCCCAAAGCTGACCAGTTGCAGAAAACTCATCTGGTGGGCATCCTGCGATGCAAGTTGCTTTACCATTGGCATCTGTCTTGAAGAGGTGTGGATTTGCCCACATGTCGCTTGAATCTTCCGCTACGTAGATAGGCATGTCCCCAACGATTTCGATGTGGTTATCGTTAGCGTAGGCTTTCAATTTCAACCATTGTTGGAAGAAGAAGTATTGTGTCACACGGTGGTAAACCAACTTGTCTGCCAATTTCTCACGGTAGCTTTCAAGCGCTGAAGCTTTACGGGCACGAGCATCTGCATCTGGCCATTCTGTCCAAGCAAGATTGTCAAAATGCTCTTTGATCGCCATATACTCAGCGAAGAGTTCAAGCCATGATTGGTTGTCTTGAGCAAACTTCTCAAAATCTTTGACATCTCCCACTTCCAAGAAGCGTTTAACTGCTTTTTCTAAAAGCGGACGACGTGCATAATAAATCTTCGCATAATCAACTTCAGATGCATCGCTACCAAAGTCAACACCTTCAAGGTCACTGGCTTCGAGCAAGCCTTGCTCTACCAAGATATCAAGGTCGATAAAATGCGTATTTCCAGCAAAGGCTGAGAATGATTGGTATGGAGAATCTCCATAGCTTGTTGTCCCAAGAGGGAGGATTTGCCAGTAACGTTGCTTGGTACGAACCAAGAAATCAACGAAATCATAGGCGCTTTGGCCAAATGATCCAATCCCGTAAGCTCCTGGAAGAGAAGAGATGTGCATCAACACACCACTTTGACGTTTTTTCATAATAGCACCTCATGTGTTTGTAATAAAACGCTGCGCAAATCAAGGCGCAAACGTTTGCGTTGATTTAAGTATAACGCATTTCAAAAACAAATGCAAGCGGTTTTAAAAAATTTTTTTGAATTATTTTAATCAAACAAAACTTGTTCCCACTGATATTTTATGAAATGAGCCAAAAAAATTTTAAAGATTTTCTGATTTAAGATAATTCATTCCAAACAGCTGCTCTATTTTCTGAAAAATCGAGCAGAATTTACGCAATCGTTTCCCTAATATATTTTCCATTCAAGAGAAACAAACATTTTAAGTTTTTTCCTATATAAAGGCTTTAACAAATGTTTGAAACCTTAAAATTTTTTTAAAAAACTTTTTAAAAACGCTTGCAACCGTTTTCTATTTGTGCTATACTAGGCTCATAAAAGAAAACGTTTGCGTTTTCTAAATAAATTATACTGTTATTCTTTAGGAGGAATACACTATGTCATCTAAATTCATGAAGAGCGCTGCTGTGCTCGGAACTGCTACTCTCGCTAGCTTGCTCTTGGTAGCTTGCGGAAGCAAATCTGCTGACAAAGCAGCTGATACTAGCTCTTCAGAAGCACAAGAAATCACTTTCTACGTTGAAGACCAATATAAAGCCTTCGCTGAATCAGCTGCAAAAGCTTACGAAAAAGAATCTGGCGTAAAAGTTACGATCAAAACAGGAGACCAAATGGGTGGTCTTGATAACCTTTCACTTGACAACCAATCTGGTAAAGCCCCTGATGTTATGATGGCTCCATACGACCGTGTAGGTAGCCTTGGTACTGACGGACAACTTTCAGAAGTAACTCTTAGTGATGGTGCGAAAACAGACGATACTACTAAATCTCTTGTAACTGTTGGTGGTAAAGTCTATGGTGCTCCAGCCGTTATCGAGTCTCTCGTAATGTACTACAACAAAGACTTGCTAAAAGAAGCTCCAAAAACTTTTGCTGAACTAGAAGAACTTGCAAAAGATAGCAAATATGCTTTCGCTGGTGAAGATGGCAAAACTACTGCCTTCTTAGCTGACTGGACAAACTTCTACTACGCATATGGACTCCTTGCTGGTAACGGTGGTTATGTATTCGGTCAAAATGGTAAAGATCCTAAAGATATCGGTCTTGCAAACGACGGAGCAATCAAAGGTATCGAATACGCTAAATCTTGGTACGAAAAATGGCCTAAAGGTATGCAAGATACTGAAGGTGCTGGTAACTTGATCCAAACTCAATTCCAAGAAGGCAAAACAGCTGCTATCATCGATGGTCCTTGGAAAGCTCAATCCTTTAAAGATGCTAAAGTAAACTACGGTGTTGCGACTATCCCAACTCTTCCAAACGGTAAAGATTACGCAGCATTCGGTGGTGGTAAAGCTTGGATCATCCCATCAAGCACTAAGAACCTTGAAGGCGCTCAAAAATTTGTAGACTTCCTAGTTTCAACTGAACAACAAAAAGCATTCTACGATGCAACCAATGAAATCCCAGCTAACACTGAGGCTCGTACTTATGCTGAAGGCAAAAACGATGAGTTGACTACAGCTGTTATCAAACAGTTCAAGAACGCTCAACCAATGCCAAACATCTCACAAATGTCAACAGTTTGGGATCCAGCAAAAACTATGCTCTTTGATGCTGTAAGTGGTAAGAAAGATGCGAAAACAGCTGCTAACGATGCTGTAACATTGATCAAGGAAACAATCCAACAAAAATTTGGTAACTAATTGAATTGTTCAAGGGGGGTGGAAGCAAAATCCCCCTTTGAATTTATAGATATGCTTCTTATCAGATGTACGTATCTTACGATTGAATCCGAGTTTAAACTCGCATCCTATGAAAGGAGTAATCATGGAAAAACAACAGCCTCGCAAAGCAGCCTTGCTGTCAATCATTCCTGGTTTAGGACAAATCTATAACAAACAAAAAGCTAAAGGATTTATTTTCCTTGGCATTACTGTTCTATTTGTTCTGTATTTTCTAACACTTGCAACCCCTGAATTAAGCAATTTGGTCACCCTTGGTGACAAACCTGGCCGTGATAATTCACTCTTCATGCTGATTCGCGGTGCTTTCCATTCTATCTTTGTTGTCGTTTACTTGCTCTTTTACATCTTTAATATCAAGGATGCACATACGACTGCTAAACGTATCAACAACGGTATTCCCGTAGCTCGTACCTTCAAGGACATGATTAAAGGCATTTATGAAAATGGATTCCCATACCTTTTAATCATCCCATCGTATGTAGCGATGACATTTGCAATTATCTTCCCTGTTATCGTAACCTTGATGATTGCCTTTACCAACTACGACTTCCAACACTTGCCACCAAACAAATTGTTGGACTGGGTTGGTTTAACGAACTTCACAAACATCTGGAGTTTGAGTACCTTCCGTTCAGCCTTTGGTTCCGTTCTTTCTTGGACCATTATCTGGGCTTTATCTGCTTCTACTTTGCAGATTGTCATTGGTATCTTTACTGCCATCATTGCCAACCAACCATTTATCAAAGGAAAACGTATCTTCGGTGTTATTTTCCTTCTTCCTTGGGCAGTTCCAGCCTTCATCACTATCTTGACATTCTCAAACATGTTTAATGATAGTGTTGGTGCCATCAACACCCAAGTCTTGCCTCTTTTGTCTAAGGTTCTTCCTTTCCTAGATGGAGCTCTTATCCCTTGGAAAACCGATCCGACTTGGACTAAGATTGCCTTGATTATGATGCAAGGTTGGCTAGGTTTCCCATACATCTACGTTTTGACCTTGGGTATCTTGCAGTCTATTCCTAACGACCTCTACGAAGCGGCTTACATCGATGGTGCCAATGCTTGGCAAAAATTCCGCAACATCACTTTCCCAATGATCTTGGCTGTTGCAGCTCCAACATTGATCAGCCAATACACCTTCAACTTTAACAACTTCTCTATCATGTATCTCTTTAATGGTGGAGGACCTGGTAGCGTTGGTGGTGGAGCCGGTTCAACTGATATCTTGATCTCATGGATTTACCGTTTGACAACAGGTACAGCCCCACAATACTCTATGGCGGCAGCTGTTACCTTGATTATCTCCATTATTGTCATCTCTATCTCTATGATTGCATTCAAGAAACTACACGCATTTGATATGGAGGACGTCTAAGATGAATAACTCAATCAAACTCAAACGTAGACTGACTCAAACCCTCACTTACCTCTACTTGATTGGCTTATCAATCGTCATTATTTATCCACTTTTGATTACCATTATGTCAGCCTTCAAGTCTGGTAACGTGGTAGCCTTTAAACTAGATGGTAACGTCGATTTTAGTTTTGATAACTTTAAAGGACTCTTCACTGAAACCTTGTACGGCACTTGGTATCTCAATACCTTGATCATTGCCTTGATTACAATGGCTGTCCAAACAAGCATCATCGTACTTGCTGGTTATGCCTACAGTCGTTACAACTTCTTGGCTCGTAAACAAAGTTTGGTCTTCTTCTTGATCATCCAAATGGTACCAACAATGGCCGCTTTGACTGCCTTCTTCGTTATGGCCCTTATGTTGAATGCCCTTAACCATAGCTGGTTCCTCATCTTCCTATATGTTGGTGGTGGTATCCCAATGAACGCTTGGTTGATGAAAGGTTACTTCGACACAGTACCAATGTCTCTTGATGAATCAGCAAAACTTGATGGTGCAGGACACTTCCGTCGCTTCTGGCAAATTGTTCTCCCTCTTGTTCGCCCAATGGTTGCAGTACAAGCGCTCTGGGCCTTCATGGGACCTTTCGGAGACTATATCCTCTCTAGTTTCTTGCTTCGTGAGAAAGAATACTTTACAGTTGCCGTTGGTCTACAGACCTTTGTCAGCAATGTGAAAAACTTGAAGATTGCCTACTTCTCAGCAGGTGCTATCCTCATCGCCCTTCCAATCTGTATTCTCTTCTTCTTCCTACAAAAGAACTTTGTTTCAGGACTTACAAGTGGTGGCGACAAGGGATAATCTATCCCCGCCACCCTTTTTCATTTTGGATCTTGTTGCTAAAGCTGCAGGATTGGACACAAGATCGCAAATAGTAGCAAAATCCGCTTTTCAATCAGCAATTTATCTACTAGACTTGAAATAAAGCACATTTCTCTATATAATAATACTCATATAGAAAACACCTTTTAGAAAGATGCCTATGCTTCCATATCCATTCTCGTATTTCTCTAGTATCTGGGGATTTCGTAAGCCCCTGTCAAAACGTTTCGGACTCAACTGGTTTCAGCTTCTCTTTACGAGCATTTTCCTCATCAGCTTGTCTATGGTTCCGATTGCCATTCAAAACAGCTCACAGGAAACGTATCCACTGGATACCTTTATCGATAATGTTTATACACCGCTGACAGATGAAGCCATCATGGATTTGTCAGAGAATACACAAATCGTTGATGGAAAGCTGAACTACTCAGGTACGAAGAATCATCAGCCTTCTCTTTTAATTGGTCCAAGCCAAAGCAATGAATTTCCAAAGGACTTGCAACTTCATTTTGATACGGAAGAACTCGTCATCAGCAAGGAAAGTAAGGAACTGACTCGCATTCGCTACCACGCGATTCAAACGGAGAGTTTCCAGAGTAAGGAAGATCTTACCCAGGCCATTTCTAAAGACTGGTATCAACAAAACCGGGTCTATATCAGTCTCTTTCTCGTTCTTGGTGCAAGCTTTCTCTTTGGATTGAATTTCTTCATTGTCTCTCTTGGAGCTAGCTTTCTCCTTTATATCACTAAAAGATCACGCCTCTTTTCATTTAGGACCTTTAAAGAGTGCTACCATTTTATCTTGAACTGTTTAGGATTACCCACTCTGATTACGCTTATTTTGGGACTTTTTGGCCAAAATATGGCAACCCTTATCACTGTACAAAACATTCTTTTTGTTCTTTATCTGGTCACCATTTTTTACAAGACACACTTCCGTGATCCAGATTATCATAAATAGGAGATTTTTATGCCCGTTACGATTAAAGACGTGGCCAAGGCAGCAGGTGTCTCACCTTCAACTGTTACCCGCGTTATTCAAAACAAATCAACGATTAGTGATGAAACCAAAAAACGAGTTCGCAAGGCGATGAAGGAGCTCAACTACCACCCCAATCTCAATGCTCGTAGCTTGGTAAGTAGCTATACTCAAGTTATCGGCCTGGTGCTTCCTGACGACTCGGATGCCTTTTACCAAAATCCTTTCTTCCCATCTGTTCTACGAGGGATCGCCCAAGTGGCATCTGAGAACCACTATGCTATCCAGATTGCAACGGGGAAAGATGCAAAAGAGCGGCTCAAAGCTATTTCCCAGATGGTCTATGGTAAGCGTGTAGATGGTTTGATTTTCCTCTATGCCCAAGAAGAGGATCCTTTGGTTAAGCTAGTAGCAGATGAGCAATTTCCTTTCCTTATCTTAGGTAAATCTCTATCTCCCTTCATTCCGCTCGTCGATAATGACAATGTCCAGGCAGGTTTTGATGCAACAGAATATTTCATCAAAAAAGGATGCAAGCGAATTGCCTTCATCGGAGGAACCAAAAAACTTTTCGTAACACAAGATCGTCTAATGGGTTATGAGTTAGCTCTTAAACGATACCAACTTCCTATTGATCCAAATCTGACCTACTTTGCGACCGAATTTCTTGAAGATAATGGTTATCGCTTTAGTAAACTTCTCTTCGAGCATGATCCAAATATTGATGCTATTATTACTATTGATAGCCTTCTTGCTGCAGGGGTCTGTGATTACATCGTAAAACACCAACTGGATGTCCCTGTCCTCAGCTTTGACTCGGTCAACCCTAAACTGAACTTGGCAGCCTATGTGGATATCAATAGCTTAGAACTCGGGCGCGTTTCCTTTGAAACCATTCTCCAGATTATTAACGATGCCAAAAACAATAAACAGATTTGTTACCGCCAGTTGATTGGACACAAAATTATCGAAAAATAAAGACCAGCCTCAAGGCTGGTCTTTTGAGTATTATTAATTGTCTGTTTCTACGAATCGTCCTAGGATGTGGACATTTTCGGATACAGAGACAAAGGCTGTCGGATCGACCTGTTTCATGATGTGTTTAAAATCATTAAACTCTGCTCGCGTGATAACCGTAATCAAGACTGCTTTTCTCTCATGATTATAGGTTCCTTCTGCATCGTGGATCATGGTTGCTCCGCGGTGCAATTTTTTATGGATTTTTGCGATTACCTTGTCAGGATTATTGGTCACAATCATGGCCTGCATGCGCTTTTGCTTTGTAAAGACCGCGTCTGTCACACGACTGGAGACAAAGATGGTAATCATGGAGTAAAGGGCGTATTTCCAACCAAAGGTCAAACCTGCTATCAGCATGATGGTCCCATTTACCAGGAAAGAAATACTACCGACATTCTTACCCGTTTTCTTTCGAATGGTCAGACTGACGATATCTGTACCTCCGCTAGAAATATTGTTACGGAGCGCAAAACCAATTCCCAAGCCCATGACAACTCCCCCAAAAAGGGCATTGATGATGGGATCCTCTGTCAAAGTCACAACTGGCACAAGCTGGATAAAGAGGGAACTCATGGATACTGTGATAAAGGTAAAGATTGTAAACTTATGCCCAATCTGATACCAAGCCAAAATCATCAATGGAAAATTGATAGCATAAAAGGTTAGCGATATCGGAATATAAAAACCAAACCAGTGATTACTCAAAGCAGAGATAATCTGTGCCAGACCCGTCGCACCACTGGAGTAAACGTGCCCTGGTTGAAAAAAGAAATTGACTGCTACCGCTGACAAAAAGCCATAAACCAGAGAGGCCGATACTTTCTCATCATATTTTTCTCGAGAGATACTTTGTAAAACTCGTAAGATTTTTATCTGATAAGCAAAGCGGCGCAGATAATAGCGGCACCGCTTAATTTGTTTTGCTTGTTTCATCTTCTTCTACTTGTAAGCTGAGTTCCTCTAGTTGTTTGAGAGCGACTGTTGATGGAGCTTGTGTCATTGGGTCGGTTGCCTTGTTGTTCTTAGGAAAGGCAATGACTTCACGGATATTTTCTTCTCCTGCTAAGAGCATCACAAAACGGTCAAGTCCGATCGCCAAACCACCGTGTGGTGGGAAACCATAGTCCATGGCTTCAAGAAGGAAACCAAACTGGTCATTTGCTTCTTCAGCCGAGAAACCAAGAGCCTTAAACATGCGTTCTTGAAGGTCTTTTTGGTTGATACGAAGGCTACCACCACCAAGCTCATAACCGTTCAAGACGATATCGTAAGCAATGGCACGAACCTTAGCCAAATCACCTTCTAATTCGTGAGCTGTTTCTTCCTGTGGAAGGGTAAATGGATGGTGGGCACTCATGTAGCGGTCTTCTTCTTCAGACCATTCAAACATTGGCCAATCAACCACCCAAAGGAAGTTGAACTTATCGTTATCAATCAAGCCAAGCTCTTTGGCAATACGGCCACGAAGGGCACCTAGTGTTGCATTCGCCACTTCAAGCGTATCCGCCACAAAGAGAACCAAATCCTTGTCTTCAAGACCAAGCGCTGCAGTCAAGTCTGCTTGGATCCCAGTCAAGAACTTGGCAACCGGTCCGTTTAATTCTCCATCAACTACCTTGACCCAAGCAAGACCTTTGGCACCGTACTGTTTGGCTACTTCGGTCATCTTGTCAATGTCTTTACGTGAGTAGTTGTCTGCAGCTCCTTTGACTACAATGGCTTTAACGGCAGGTGCTTCTGAAAAGACTTTGAAATCAACACCCTTGACAACTTCTGTCAAGTCCTGAAGCAACATGTCAAAACGTGTATCTGGCTTGTCAGAACCGTAAAGGGCCATAGCATCGTCATACTTCATACGAGGGAAGGGAAGGGTTACTTCAATTCCTTTTGTTTCCTTCATCACGCGCGCAATCAAGCCTTCTGTGATATCTTGGATTTCTTGCTCCGTAAGGAAAGACGTTTCTAAGTCGACCTGGGTGAACTCAGGCTGACGGTCACCACGCAAGTCCTCGTCACGGAAACATTTAACGATTTGGTAATAGCGGTCGAAACCAGCATTCATCAAGAGCTGTTTCGTGATTTGTGGACTTTGAGGAAGGGCGTAGAAATGCCCTTTATTGACACGAGATGGCACCAAATAGTCACGCGCTCCTTCTGGTGTTGATTTAGAAAGGAATGGTGTTTCTACATCGATAAATTCCAACTCATCCAAGTAGTTGCGGATAGAATGAGTCACCTTAGCACGAAGTTTAAGATTTTCCAACATTTCTGGACGACGAAGGTCAAGGTATCGGTAACGCAAACGTGTATCGTCATTGGCCTCAATCCCATCTTTAATCTCAAAAGGTGTTGTTTTAGCTGTATTCAGCACTGTCAAAGCTGTCACGTTCAACTCAACCGCACCAGTCGGCAATTTATCATTGGCTTGCTCACGCGCAGCGACTTGTCCAGTCACCTCGATAACAAATTCGCTACGAAGACTTTCAGCTGTTGCCATAACCTCTGCAGAAACTTTTTTAGGGTTGATAACCAACTGCATGATCCCTTCACGGTCACGAAGGTCGATAAAGATCAAACCACCCAAGTCACGACGACGGCCAACCCATCCTTTCAAGGTCATTTCTTGTCCGATATGTTCCTCACGAACACGACCAGCATACATACTACGTTTCATTGTTTCTCTCCTCTTTTATTCTGTTACTATTTTACCATAAAAGCGCAAGCTCTTCATGAAAATCATCAGAAAAGTTTGATTGTCTTTAGAAATCAAAACGAACAGACAAAAAATCCGATGAAAACATTATCGGATTCTCTGATTATGATTCTTAACCTTTTTTACGCTTTTCAGCAATCTCAGCTGCCTTTTTAGGTAGAACAATCTCCGTCGCATAAGCCGAAGCAAAACGCAAGACACCTGCAATAGGCGCAAAGACAACTACTAGATAGTTGTAAAAGAAATCGCCTTTAAAGGCATAGGCAAGTGCCCCGATGATAAAGAAGAGAACGACCGCCTGTATCACTGCTAATAAAATTACTCGTTTCATGTGACCTCCTGACTCTATTATAGCATGAGTATCATCAAAAAGCCGATTAAATTATTCAAAGCGTGGAGAGAAATGCTATAAAGAAGACCTTTTCGGCTCACATAAGCCAGTCCCAAACTCAATCCCAGACTAGCATAAACTAAAAACTGTTGCAAAGTTCCTGGAAAATGAATCAAGGCAAAAAGCACACTCGATACGAGGAGAAACAGAGCTGTCTGTTTTCCGTTGTTCTGCTTAGGAAAGAGATAGCGCGCCAGCATCCCTCTAAAGATGAGTTCTTCCGTCAGAGGAGCAAAGACCACTACCATAAAGAAACCAAAGACAGGCTGAGCAACTGTCAGTTGTGATACGATTTGTTGATTGACTGACGGATCTTCTGGCAAAAAGAACTGGGCTGTAATCGCCACTAGCAAAACCAGAGTAGGCAACCAGATATAACGATTAAAAGCTGTTGTCTGGATGCTAACCTTTTCTGTCTGATACCATATGTAAACTCCATAAACATAGGCCCCTGACAGGGCGACATAAAGTGGCAAGACTCCAAAGATTGAAGCCCCTAGGTCAAGCGCCGATAAAGCCATACTCTGAACCAGACCATAGCCAAAGTAAAAGGATAGAATAGCTAGAAGAAACCAGCCAAGATTTTTAAGTAATTTCATAAAAGACTCCTATTTGAAATGAAGACTTAGCATTGTTATTCACATCATCTTGATAAAAATGTGGAATACAGTCGCAACTAAAAGGGCTAATAAGAGAATTCCTCTTGCAAAAATAGAAACGGTAGTAATGGTTTTATAAAGATATTTTTAAGCAAGCAAAAGCAATGTTGATCCTAGGAAAAAGAGAGTCAGGATATATTCCTGACCAGTTTATCTGTCATTAAAAGCCTAATTTTTCAAAGATTTCTGAGAAATTTTGATTGATAGCATCAAGTGACACTTGCACTTCTTCTCGTGTTTGGTTGTTTTTGACCGTCACTTGTCCGCTTTCAACTTCACTCTCGCCTAGCGTGATGAGGGTCTTAGCCGCAAAGATATCGGCGGACTTGAACTGAGCTTTGAGCTTCCGGTTGAGGTAATCACGCTCTGCTTTAAAACCTTGTTGGCGAAGGGCTTGTACCAATTCCAAGGCCTTGACATTTGCTCCTTCACCCAAGACTGCGATATAAACATCTAGAGCGTTTTCGATAGGGAGAGTCACACCTTGCTTTTCAAGGATGAGAAGCAGGCGCTCTACACCAAGTCCAAAGCCAAAGCCTGCAGTTTCAGGACCACCAAAGTAGGCAACCAAACCATCGTAACGACCACCCGCACAGACGGTCAAATCATTGCCCTCAATCTCAGTGATGAATTCGAAAATGGTGTGGTTGTAGTAGTCCAGACCACGCACCATATTGGTATCGATGATATAGTCTACACCCAGATTTTCCAACATCTGACGGACGGCATCAAAATGAGCTTGGCTTTCTTCATCAAGGAAATCCAAGATAGACGGTGCATTTTCTACTGCCACCTTGTCTTCTTTTTCCTTAGAGTCCAAGACACGGAGAGGATTTTCCTCCAAACGACGTTGGCTATCCTTAGACAAGGTCTCCTTGATCGGTGTCAAATAATCAATCAAGGCTTGACGGTAAGCCGCACGACTCTCAGGATTTCCAAGAGTGTTAAGATGCAATTTGACACCTTGGATGCCGATTTCTTTCAAGAAATGAGCTGCCATAGCGATGGTTTCCACATCGGTAGCTGGATTGCTAGAGCCAAAACACTCAACACCAATCTGGTGGAATTGGCGTAAACGCCCTGCCTGTGGACGCTCATAACGGAACATAGGGCCCATGTAATAGAACTTACTTGGCTTTTGCACTTCTGGTGCGAAGAGTTTATTTTCCACATAAGAGCGGACAACGGGCGCAGTTCCTTCTGGACGGAGGGTAATATGGCGGTCACCCTTGTCATAAAAATCGTACATTTCCTTGATAACGATATCCGTTGTATCTCCGACAGAGCGGCTGATGACCTCGTAATGCTCAAAAATAGGCGTGCGCACTTCTGCATAGTTATAGCGCTTGAAAATTTCACGGGCAAAGCCCTCAACGTACTGCCATTTAGCAGACTCAGCAGGTAAAATATCCTGCGTTCCTTTTGGTTTTTGTAATTTCATAGGGAATCCTCTTTAAACTTAATAGTCTTATTTTACCATAAATAGAGGGATTAAAACAGTATGAATAAAATTAGGATTTAGATATCATTTTTGAGATTAATAATTGTCAAAAGAATAGCTAGCAAGGAAAGACCAACAAATAACATCCAAGTCAACTGTATATTCCATACAGCTAGAAGTGAAAAACAAGCTGTTCCCACAGGTATGGATAAGGTAAACAATAAACCTAAAAAATTACTGGTACGAGCTAGAACATCTGGGGCTAGATTTTTCATGAGCATGGCACTAATCTTTGGTTGAACTTTACCAGACACATAGAGAGTTAAAAATAGAAATAGCAAACCAAGCACGACTTGATTGAATACATTAGCTAGACCAATTAGACTGAGTCCTACGGTCGCCCACATCATCAATCTAGGCAGGGACTGCTTCCCAAAATAATCATTGCCCGTAAGGCTACTGATGATGATTGCTACTAAAACACAGAATTGATTGATAAATAGTGCCTCTGTGTAAGAAAAATTCAAGAGAGAATGGCTCAAAAAGAAGATGTTATAGATGCTTCCTAAAGCCCCACCCAAGGCATTAATAAGCAAGACAGCAAAGATCATGAAACCAAAGTTTTTCTGTCCACCTTTAAGAAAAACGAGACGTAAATTTCGGTAAATTGTTAGGAACTGGTCTTTGATAGAAAGCTTCTCATTTTTTAGGTTTTCACCATCAGCAGATGACATTGACAGACTCAATTTGCTTTTTCCTAAAAAGAGAATAAAGGCTGATACTAGGAAAAAGCAGGCATTGATTCCCGCAACAAGGGAAAAATTGTTGACCGATAGACCTAAGAGCCAAACTCCAAAAGCTTGACCACCAATAGCTGAAATATATGTGATAAACTGGGAAAAAGAATAAGCTTCCATCAGATCCTTTTCAGCTACTTTTTCCTTAACGAGAGGCATTCGCAAACCACCAGCAAAATCACTGATCACATCACTGATGACATTGATCAAACACAGGCTAGAAAAGGCAAAGAGACTAGCTTGCTGAACAACTAGGGCTGCCAGAAAAAATAAAACCGCCTGAAACAAACCGCTATAGACCATCCATTTGACCTTTTCCCTTGTGTAATCTGCCCGAATCCCTACAAAAACTGTAAAGAGAGTCGGAAGAATCATGACAATATTCGCCGTAGCAACAGCAAAAGAGGCTTGTGGCAAGGTCGATGCATAAACGACAAATACTAGGTTAAAAATCGAAGCACCAAAGGCATTGAAGAAGCGCGACAAAGTCAAGAGTCGATAAGCTTGATTTCTAAACAATAGTTTCATAGGTAATCTCCCTTCTTGTTATAATCCCTATATGAAGTATGACTATAGTATAGCACTTAGAAATTGAAAGGGAAAACTTTTGAATATATGCAACACACAAAATGAGCAAAGAAACGATAGAACTTTTGTAACGACCTGAGAGTAGTCAAAAGTTCTATCGCTTAAAATTTCAAATTATTTTCTTAGTTTGCAGATATTCAACAATCGGGTGTATTTCTATAGTATTCGGCAGATTTGTTACAGCCAAGCATCTCAAAAATACGGACAGCATCTTCCATCTTTTTTTGTCCTTCCTTAACTCTGCCTTGCTTGCTATCAAGGAGACCTTCCGCCCACAAATAGACAATTCGGAAATAGGTCTCGTTTTCCTTGTAGAAATGCTCTTCGATAACACGTTTAAAATAATAGGCATTGGTAAATTCTTCACACTCAATGCTGGCTAAAAAACCATTCAATAGCATAGTATGAAAAAGGTTTCGGTTGCCCTTCGTCTCCATTAGAAAATCAGATTTTCGGACCATTTCTCGTACATATCTAGTAAAAAGAGGAACAGATAAAAGTGGGGAACTAACTGAGAACAAATTGAGTTCATAGTTCCCCCAAATCTCGGTAGAAAACAGGTAATCATGAAGGACTTCCCCTTCCTCTCTTGTTAACTCTACCGTTTCATCCATGCTCTTCATATAAGACTTGATCATAATGGCATTTAGAATATGTTTCTGTTTGTTTTGAGAATTGGCATACTTTTGATACTCCTTACGATACAAGTCTTCGAGAGGCGCTATGTTCTTTGGATCCAAGATATCTGTGATTTCTTTTCTCAACTCAGAATCTGTATCATAGTGACAACCTCTAGCCAGAAAGAGGATTTCCTCCACACTGGCAGATATATTTTCCAGTGCAAATAGAAACTTTTCCACCGAAAGCTCACTCTGACCTGTTTCAAATCGGGATAACATAGACGGCGAAAATTGTCCCCCAGTTGCTTGTCTCAGCGAGATATTTCTTGACTCTCGTAATTGTCTAAAGACTTTTCCAATCTGCTCCATAGACTTCCCCTTAATTGAGTATTTTCTTCATTTTATCATATTTTTCAGAAAATTCATCAAAAACTTGCCAAATTGTCAGAATTATGAGAAAATAGAGGATATTTATCACGTGGAGGGACTGTAATGAGAGAGGATATCAAAATCAATGACCGTGCTTTGGCCTTGCAAGACCAAATTATCGAAAAACTAGAGAAGGTTTTTGATACAGATGTGGAATTGGATGTTTACAATCTAGGACTGATTTATGAAATCAATCTGGACGAAACAGGCCTCTGCAAGATTGTCATGACCTTCACCGACACCGCCTGCGATTGCGCCGAAAGCCTGCCTATTGAAATCGTCGCAGGTCTAAAACAAATCGAAGGTATCGAGGACGTCAAGGTTGAAGTTACCTGGTCGCCTGCCTGGAAGATCACACGAATCAGTCGCTACGGCCGTATTGCCCTTGGACTGCCACCTCGTTAATGAGGCAAATCACTTTTGAAGATAAAAAGAAGCAAGCCGAGGATGGCTTGCTTTTTGATACTCAATGAAAATCAAAGAGCAAACTAGGAAACTAGCCGCAGGCTGTACTTGAGTACGGCAAGGCGACGTTGACGTGGTTTGAATTTGATTTTCGAAGAGTATGAGTTTACTTTTTACCTGACTTGTCCATATTCCAGAAGTCTGTCACGGCTCCACGAGAAGCGGATGATACGATATGGGCGTATTTACCGAGGACACTGCTAACGATCGAAGAGTAATAAAGTAAAGGCCATGCAAGAGTTTTGGCTCCTGCATGGTCTGTGTTGTTATTTATCTCATTGCCAATTCAAATGCTTTTTCAAATATACTGTCATCGAGAGGCTTGTGTAGTTCTCGTTTAAGTTGGAAACAAGTCGATTGATATTTCTTCGATCTACGTCCTTTGGATTTAATTTTTGCACTGTCGGGAAAATCTTTTTTGAACTTATCAAAAGCAATACGCCAATATTGACTCATATTTAGAATCGATTCGTATATTTCAAACAGCTCATCATTCGTAAAAACCGATGTATCCTTGCTTTTCAAATATAGGTGTAAGCCTTTTTCAAATTCACGCCAGTCATCTTCACGGATTTTCTCTTTTTTATTTCTAATCCACTCAAATATTCTTTCATCTTCTCTATTGAGAACTCTATCAAGAATATCTTGCCATTGGCGCCAAGAAAGTTTTTCTACTACTTCTTGATCAAATTGCGACAATCTATAGCACTGACCATAGAAACTACGGGTTTCAGCATTCTTACTTTCATCTCTGCGACGATTTTCTTTCGTAGCAAATGTTTTGATTTCATCCCAAAATTGTTTGCGTTCAGAAGCAGATATATTATATTTAGTTAGTAATTCTCCCAGAAATTTACCCAGATTGTATTTGTACAACACACTTTTACCATATACCTCCTCTAGATCTGCTTCAATTTGAGGGATTTCTTGTTCAAGTGCATTTTTAATCTCATCTATAGTGGCAATTTCTTTTGCGGTAAGTAGACCCTTATATACTAGATTACCATCTTTATCCAATGATACCACGTGTTTCATAAAAACTCCCCTTATTTAAGACTTTCATAATAAACACTTTCCACTTTCTGAAGTACTTTATCAGCAGCTTCTTGTGGCTCAAGACCAATAAACCCATCTCCAAATATATCATATTTACCTTCATCTAGATAGAGCAGAACATACTGTTTCAACATTTGTTCGCGAAGATAATCATGTCGAAAATCCGGATAATCAGCCACACTATTGTATGCTGGATGTTCAATATTTATAGTGATTTTTCTATCATTTCCCGGAGTTCGCCACGAGCGCTCAAAATTATTTTTTGATTTGGAAAGTTCGATCCTAAACGACTCTCTCTTTCCATTCTTTTCATCCATATTTAGGAAAATTTTAAAATGATAAGAAGTTATTTTATCGCCCTTTTCATAGATTGGATCGTCTTCATTTGCTATCAGTCTTGCCCGAAGTTCCAATGTGCCTTCGGAAAGATAAGGTTCGTATGTGTCTTTATCAAAGACAATCTCATCTAAATAAGGGGTAATCTGATCTTCGAATGGAGGAATTATACCTGTAAGTGACAGTACGTCAACTATTTTAGGACATGTTTTATCACTTGCATTTGCTTTGTGGATGCTTACATTCAAACGATAATTTAATGTGTGATTTCGCTTATTCTCAATCTTCCAGCATACTTTACGAACAGCTTCACCAAAATTTACACGACGACTGCCTTGGACAGGGAACAAACATTCATGCAGTGTCAAGCCAACAGTTTCACGAGAGGTATCTGGCTTATCTATGTCAAAGAAATACGGAAGAACTTTTGTCTTTTCTTTACCACTACCAATAACCTTAACAGATAGAACAATACGATTTTCTGCATATTGCTTTGAATTCTTTTTCGTAACCGTATGGATTTTATCCATACGATGTACTGTGTTTGCTTTTACTGTTATCTCTCCGGCATCAATCTGATGTAGAACCGAACGGTTTTCAGGGTCGACCACTAAAATTTTATAATCAAATTTCTTGTCTGTTGTATAGGAATTCTTTATTCTAACAGAAAAAGCAATTTCATCACCGGATGTAACTTTTTCTGTCTCTGCCACAGGATAGCGAATATCTTGCCAACGAACATCAAAATCAGGCTTTTGTGGACCTGTGCCAAGATTTTCAAATTCAAGGTTATCAAATAGATCTTGAAGTTCTTCTGCGATTGATTGCAATTCATCATTAAGTTTTTTATCTTCAGTCTTATTATCCTTTATGAATCCCCATTTAACCATGTTTTCGTGGAATTTATTATTGCAGTAGTTCTTCAAATTCTGATAAGTATTAGTATGTTTCTTTCCCTTACTCACACCGAAATGAACCTTATCCTCAATATCAGAGAGTTCATCTTCCCAAAGCTCATCTACCTCTACATATCCCCAAAATTTTCCTTCAACATCTTTAGGAATATCCTTGATGTCAATCTCGCCAATTTTCATTCCCTTGCGATAATAAGAGAGTCCAGACCATATATTTCCGCCATCTTCGAAGACATATAATCCGAAGTGCTTGACTTTATACCCCTGAGAATAACTTTCTGGTTTTTGCAATTCATACGCTCGTCGTGTTTTTTTAATATCATCAGGAACTGTAATAGGAACATTATTTACAGTAATAGCAGAGCCTGCTGGCAAACGCTCAATAATTAACCACCAGGACTCTTGGATAAGTGGAACGAGTTCTCCACTTGTTATGGATTCAACCAATTCGTCTTTTGGTTTTTCAATTATGATTCGAGTACCAACGGTTTTCTTCTCGTCTAAACCTGTGTTCTCTTTAATATATTTTTTGGCTTCAGATCCTTCATAAGCGATAGAATTAACTTGGCCACCTTTATTGACATTTGATACATACATTCCATCTTCACGGAGTGAATCATAATAATAAGTATAGGTTTTAGAAGCAACAGAGTAAACACTCTTACCAGCACCAAAAAGGCCACCTCCAGTAGTATTACCACCGGAATTAAACATTGAGGTGAAACGCGAAAGCCGTTCCTCTGGAGGTAGAACTTTACCTTCTGCCATCAGTTCATTAATCTGTTCAGCGGGAGTATTATTTCCAGTCAAACCCACGGTTCCAGAGTCCTCGACGACAACATATCTGCCCCGGTCATTTTCAATTAAAGAAATATCACATCTCCAATTTTTCCAATTTTTTGTTGGTCTTGCACCAACAGCATTCTGTATCGCATCCTTTTGAAAACCATTCGGGAAGGTTACACCTGCATCAGTGTATGCGCCTAGGATCCAGTCTACATTATTTCTGTAATTTTGTGGTATTGAAGTAAAAACCATGGAAGTTCCTCCTTAATCTAATGTAAAACGAGAACCTTTTTTGCTCTCTGATTTGTTGAATTTTTTCTTAGTTTCACGAACTTCGGATTCGATTGCAGCAAATATTTTATCAACATCTTGTTGAGTGTAATCATATGTGCTTAAATTCGAGCAGTTACCAAGAAGTTGTAGCATATCAATTATTTTGTTAGTACGTGCTTCAGCAAGCCTAATAAACTTCTCACGTTTAGTTTCCTGTTTTTTGCCCATAATGGGAACCTCCATTTTTCGTATGTTACCTAAAGTATATCATTTATATTTTATATAGTCAACAATATTTGCAATATATTCTAAATATATTACAAATATATTTATTAATAATTATTACGAAAGCAAATAATAAAAAAATACCACGAAATATTCAGTGAAAATCGCGGTATTTTTTATTATTGTTTAATTATTGTAAATATTTAAAGATTAAATCTGCAATTCCTTTGGCTAATAGTGGTGGCACGGCGTTTCCAACTTGCTGATATTGGGAATCTTTAGTGCCAATAAACTCGAAGGAATCAGGGAAAGACTGAAGTCTTGCTGCTTCTCTGACAGTTATTGCTCTATCCAGTATTGGATGTATCCACATGGATTTACGAACATTTACCACTGTTCCACTAGGTTTATTTGGGTCAAGCCTCAAATATATTGTGTTCTGTGTCCTTTCGGGTTTTGAATATGTATCCTTATCTTCAATACCAAGACTGTGGAAATTCTTTCCTTGTTTAATTTTCTTGAAACGCTCTAATGCTTTATCTGTGCTTTTCGTTGTTATATGGTTTTTAACACTCTTACTACCCTTGCGCATAGAGCGAGCATAGCTACTTATACCTTTTTTTTCTACATAAGGGATTGGAGTATAGTGTAGTTTATAGCCAACCTCATAATTCGAAAGATCTAAAATTGCCTCACCTACAGTAGGAATTTTATTGGCTATAGTTTCATTTGGCAAAATCAAATCAATATCTTTGTCTATGTATATATCGCGTCTTATTCCTACAACTATATACCTTCGACGTTCCTGTGGGACACCAAACCATTTGGCATTAAATACATTACCTTTTTGAATATATTCGTCTCCAAGAATCGCATTAATATAATCAATAACAGAATATGAATTAACTATAAAACGCAAACCATCTTCAGCGGAATATTCATAATTCCCAATTAATTCGTTTTCGGTTATTTCTGAAATGGACTTTATCAGCTTTTGTAAACCGACTATGTAGTCCAATTCCTCAGATGCTTTTTCAGGACGGCTATTCTCTAACTCACATTTTATTGTTTCTAATTTTGATATTATTTGTTGCTTTGCTGTTGAATTAGCAAAATCTTCGCTACAGATATATGAATTAATTAGTTTTTCAATTGTAGCTTTATTTTTTAAAAGAAAGTTTGGCAGTCTTCTTGGATTATTGATATTTTTTTGCAATACAGATAAAAGATGTGTTAACTGTTTCGGAATAAATATTTCTCTCAAGTCGGACTCAGGTAGTCTACACATATCTATACCATCAAACGAAACTTTTGATAGTACTAATGTATCCATTCTTTTTGGGATATCATATCCATTTGCGATAAGTGAGTCTATTTCATCGTTATCTTTGCGGGATTCATAAAATCTGTGGGTTTCTGACTCAAGCATGCTAACATTTTCCATAACAAAAGCTTTCGGACGAATTTGTCGGATAGCTCTGAAGTATTCTTTAACTAAGCTGTTATTCATGCTAATCAAATGATTTTTTTGCCTATTAGCATTTGAAAATCCTTGACAAGGAGGTCCGCCTATTACAACATCAATTGAGTTTTCAAATCTTGAGTTTAGGGTTGAAAAATCATAATCAATAACATTTTCTATAAATTCAAAGTTATCATTATCTTTTGTAATGTTAGTCTTATAAGTTTCTCGTGCATTTTTATTAATTTCCGCAGCAGCAACAATCTGATATTTTCCGGTCATAAGAAATCCAAGACTTAATCCTCCTGCACCTGCAAATAAATCAATTGTTTTTATCATATTGAATACCTCGTTATTCTGCATCGGTAATTCGATTGTTTTTTCGAATCCACGAATCAACTTCGCTAATCTTAAATTTCCATTTTCTTTCTATTTTATAGGCAGGAAGATTCTGCGTGTGAATCATCTTTTTTACAGTATCTCTGCTTAGACCAAGATGCTTACAAAGTTCCTCCATTGATGCCCATTTTTCTTCGTTGTTCATCGGGTACCTCCTTAATTTCTAATCATTTTATCATAGATTAGTCTAAAAAACAATTAGCTTTATTACAATATATAGTGTTTTATTACTAATAACTACTAAAAATGGCTAAAAACAAAAAACTACTGATAAATGTATTCAGTAGGATTTCTCATTTTCTAAATCTTTTTTCAAAAAACGTCAGATTTTTTGTTTTATCAAGCCCATCTTATAGAGGGAAATAGCAAGATGGTCCTCGGAAAGGAGGAATAGACGCTGTACGAAAAACTGCCACAGGAGCTCATGTTGATGGATGCAGGAATTTAAAAGCTTGATATTCATATAGAATGACTCTATATAGATAATGTTGCTTACAAAATTAGCTGAAAAAGAACCGAATCAACCTGAAAGTCGTAAGACTGAACTCAAAACTTTTATCACTACCTGCCAAGAGCAACAGTTGAACGTGAATTAATTTTTGATATTGTGCATAACTTCATAGACATCATGGATCAGACTACTGAGATCATCCGCACTTTCGTTGCGAAAATAGTGGATATGAAAATAAAAAAGGTTCCTGGAACAAGAACAAAAAGCAAACTATTATTCATTTGAACTACATTAGGGAAGTCCATATACCTAATACAA
Organism: Streptococcus sp. HMSC072D07; assembly: GCF_001814835.1. Lineage (GTDB taxonomy): Bacteria > Bacillota > Bacilli > Lactobacillales > Streptococcaceae > Streptococcus. Next base: position 29,577 of record NZ_KV818034.1, on the reverse strand, counting down.
AAGGGAAAACGGCATAGCCGGAAATCAATCCGATTATGCCGTTATTCTTTTAAAGAATAAAATCCCATTTTTGGCTTGCTTTTTGAGTTTACTTTTTACCTGACTTGTCCATATT
>NZ_KV818034.1:0-29362 GCF_001814835.1 Streptococcus sp. HMSC072D07 | reverse complement strand
TTGTCCATATTCCAGAAGTCTGTCACGGCTCCGCGTGAAGCAGATGATACGATATGGGCATATTTACCGAGAACACCACGGCTGTAAAGAGGTGGCAATGTTGTTTCTGCCTTGCGTTTTTCAAGTTCTTCTTCTGATACGGCCATGGAAATTTCTTTGGTATCTTGGTCAACCGTAACGATATCACCTGTACGGAGGTAAGCAATCGGTCCACCATCCTGAGCTTCAGGAGCGATATGTCCGACAACCAGACCATAAGTACCACCAGAGAAGCGTCCATCCGTCAAGAGGGCAACCTTGTCTCCTTGACCTTTACCAACGATCATGGATGAAAGGGATAGCATCTCAGGCATACCAGGACCACCCTTAGGCCCAACGAAACGGACAACAACTACATCGCCATCAACGATTTCATCTGTCAGAACAGCCTGGATAGCATCTTCTTCTGAGTCAAAGACCTTAGCTGGTCCAACGTGGCGACGCACTTTCACACCTGATACTTTAGCAACCGCACCATCAGGGGCAAGGTTCCCATTCAAGATGATAAGCGGACCGTCTGCACGTTTTGGATTTTCAAGTGGCATAATGACTTTTTGGCCTGGTGTAAGGTCTGCAAAGTCAGCCAAGTTTTCAGCGACTGTCTTACCAGTACATGTGATGCGGTCGCCATGAAGGAAACCATTTGCCAAGAGGTATTTCATAACCGCAGGGACACCACCGACTTCGTAGAGGTCTTGAAAGACATACTGACCAGATGGTTTCAAGTCAGCCAAGTGAGGCACGCGCTCTTGGATCGTATTGAAGTCCTCAAGTGACAAGTCAACATTAGCCGCATGGGCAATGGCAAGCAAGTGAAGAGTGGCATTTGTAGAACCACCGAGAGCCATAGTTACAGTGATGGCATCTTCAAAAGCTTCACGAGTCAAGATATCTGATGGTTTGAGACCAAGCTCCAGCATCTTGACAACAGCACGTCCTGCTGCTTCGATATCTTCTTTCTTGTCAGCTGATTCAGCTGGATGAGATGAAGATCCTGGCAAACTCATACCGAGAACTTCGATAGCAGTTGCCATGGTATTAGCTGTATACATACCACCACAGCCACCAGGGCCAGGGCAGGCATTACATTCGAGACGTTTCACGTCCTCAGCTGTCATGTCACCATGGTTCCATTTTCCGATACCCTCAAAGACAGAAACCAAGTCAATGTCTTTGCCATCAAGATTTCCCGGTGCAATAGTACCACCATAGGCGAAAATAGCTGGAATATCCATATTGGCAATGGCAATCATAGAACCAGGCATGTTCTTGTCACAGCCACCGATAGCGACAAAGGCATCCACGTTGTGACCACCCATCGCAGCCTCAATAGAGTCCGCGATGATGTCACGAGATGTTAGAGAGAAACGCATACCAGGCGTTCCCATGGCGATCCCGTCTGCTACGGTAATGGTTCCAAACTGAACAGGCCAAGCGCCCGCAGATTTGACACCTTCTTTAGCCAATTTCCCAAAATCATGCAAGTGAATGTTACATGGTGTATTTTCCGCCCAAGTTGAAATCACTCCCACAATCGGTGTTTCAAAGTCCTTATCTGTCATTCCAGTGGCACGAAGCATGGCACGGTTTGGTGATTTCACCATACTGTCATAAACGCTACTGCGGTGACGTGTATCTAATTCTGTCATTTGTTCCCTCCCATTTCAGTTTTTACCATTATAGCACAATTTCCGCATGAAGAACAGAATAAAATTCTTGAATTTTCAGAAAATTTCGATTACTAGCTTCTAATTTTTTTATCTTTTTTTGTCAAGTAACTTTACTTTACAAAAAAAATGTGTTATCCTAGTATGGTTGATGAAAATCACTAGATTGAATCGAATTTAAATACCTAAAGGAGAAAAGAAAATGGCAGTACCTGCACGTCGCACCTCAAAAGCGAAGAAAAACAAACGTCGTACACACTACAAAGTAACAGCTCCATCTGTAAACTTTGACGAAACTACTGGAGATTACTCACGTTCTCACCGCGTATCACTTAAAGGATACTACAAAGGACGTAAAATCGCTAAAGCTGCATCAGCTGAATAATAGAAGGGAGATACCATGCGCGTAAATATCACACTTGAACACAAAGAATCTGGTGAACGCTTGTACCTTACTTCTAAAAACAAACGTAACACTCCAGACCGTCTTCAATTGAAGAAATACTCACCAAAACTTCGCAAGCACGTAGTGTTTACAGAAGTTAAGTAGGGGTTCAATACGAATCAATACATAAGAAAAACGCTGATTTAAAGCGTTTTTTCTTTTTGCCAAATGCGATATATTGCACTGTATTTCAATCCAAACTCTACCTTTTTCTCTACCTTTTTTCTTAAGACCTGGTTTGGAAAGTATGAATTTCAGTTGGACTAAAAACAGCGTAATATCAAGACTTTTCTCCGCTTTTATAAAAGCGTTTTTCCAATCAAATTCAACTAATTTTATCTAAATGGTGTGGATTTTACCCCCAAAATTACAGAGAATGGAGCTGATAAACACTAAACGTTCACACCATTAGTTAAATGATTTTTTTCATCATTTTTCTTAGATGATAGAACTTCTAATTTATTTCTTATTCAAGCAAAAACAACCTGCTATAAGTAAGAAAGAGGAAGATACAAGAAAAACACGGCGTAAAAACCGATTCAGTTCATTGTCCTCAATCCTTGTCTGCTTCATTTTCTTTTACGAGATCGTTTTGTGAATCTTTTTCAGAGAGTTTTTGATCAATATACTTGTCAATGTTTTCATAAAATTCCTTGGTCGCTTCACTATCTAATGTTGGCGAGTTCTGAACTTGATTCACTTTCAATTGAACAGATTGAATACCGTAAGAGGCTTGTTTTTGGTGGAGTGTTTCTAATTCTTCTTCTGAAATCGGATCTCCAACAACCGTCAAGACCAATTCATTGTTACTTGACTTGTAGACTTGATTAATAACCGTATAATTGGCGAACTCTTTTCCTACAAACTGTTTGATCCCTTCTTTGCGCGCTTGTTCTATTGTCAGAGTAACTGCCGAATAGCTAGCTGGAAGAATCAACAATACAATCAAAGAAATCAAGCCAATTCTCATTTTAATGCTCAGCTCTTTAAATGAAGTTAAAGGAGATTTTCTCATCAAAATTCTTGTTCCAACAATGTTGGCTAGCATGATAAAGACACAGTTGATCAAGAAAAGATAGAGAGCCCCCAATAAAAATCGTACATTCCCATTAGCTAAACCATAGCCAGCAGTACAGATAGGCGGCATCAAAGCTGTAGCAATGGCTACTCCTGGCACGATATTGTTTGCTTCTTTTTTCCTTGAACCGATCACACCAGCAATCCCACCAGCAATAGCAATGAGAACATCCCAAATGGTTGGAGAGGTTCGTGCGATCAACTCGCTACTTGCATAAGACAAGGGAGAAATCCAGAAATACAGAGTCGAGACAAGCAAACTGACCAACACTTGAGTCAATAAAACCTCTAGAGATTGCTTGATTAAACGCGTATCAAAAATAGCTAAACCGAATCCCAGTCCAACAATCGGTGTCATGAGAGGTGAAATTAACATGGCTCCAATAATAACAGCTGTTGAATTCATATTTAGACCGATAGAGGCAATAAAAATTGCACACATCAAAATCGCTGTATCTCTCAATCGAACATGAAGGTCATCGTATAATTTCTCACGGTATTCCCGTGTTGAATAATTGGCAGTCATTTGTCCTCTCCTCTTTCCTTATTTAAATCGGTATAATAATTAATAATAACAGCTGATAAACAGCCAAAAAATATGAGCCCATAAATCGTCAAGAAGACACTGGTAATCCTTCCAATCAAGGTCACAGCTAGGAGATCCCCGTAGCCGACAGTCGTCGAAGTCACAAAAGCATACCAAAGACCGTCTCCGTAATTTGTGATAGCAGGTTCAACTAGGAAAAGCACGCCTCCTGACCCAAAAACAAAGGTCACAAAACTCAGAGCAAACCGAGTAAAACCCGTAACCTGTATAATATGCCATAACATTTTTAAACGTCTCATTTGTTCTCCTTATTCATACTAGCTCCTGACCGAGCCGTTTTTTCCAATAATCAAAGTGAAGATAGGACATGATCTCCATCAGAGAAAGATAGACAAACTGATAGATCTGATTTAAGCTGATTATCAACTGATATTGTTTGAAAAATGACTGGAAGAAAGACCAGATATGACTGTCTTGAATCAGTCCCTTCTTAACATCAGACAGGATATTAGCTAAAGCTCCCAAGGACTGAAACGGTAAATCCTTGACATTTATATAGATCCGGTCCACCACATCATTCAGACTGGTATCTTGGATGGCATGAAATTCTCCAAAGAGAACTCCTGCCGCTCCAAGAGTAGAAACAAATTCCACCAAATAATTTCTGAGGAAATTTTCTCAACCTTTTCCCATAATGTGTTTAGTGCCATCCATAACGATCCCAACCAGAAAAAGGAAAGAAAATAAGCAAAGAAATTTTGCCGTAAATCCCAAAAAGCTTGAAGACTTGGTGTCGTTGGTTTTTCTAACTCTAAAATCAAAATGGTCATAATAATTGCTAGAACAGCATCTGTCAATGCAATTAATCTATCTTTCTTCATCAGATTACGTTGCCTTTCATTTTGTAGTATTCTATCTCATCGTATAATATTTATTAATCTTAAATATTGGATAGTCACTTCATATTTTGAGTACAAACAAGATACACTAAAAAGCATGTATCTGTCATATTTTATTTAACTTTAGAAATATTCATCCATCTAATCAATAAATATATCATATTTCACAATAAATGACTACTATCAAAGATACATTTTCTTTCAGATTTCTCCCTTTTAAACTTGGCTAACTTGACCTGCATTACCTAGGTCGCTTTGCTTTAAATTATACTTTTTTCTTAAAGATTTGCTACGAGTAGTCTTTCATGTGAGTAATTTTTATCAAAAAATTTCATAGATAAGTCCTATATATAATCATGATAAAGTAGTAAAAATAGTTGTTATCCTAGTTGATTAAAAAAGTCTTTGATTTCCTCATCTTTTATAAAATAATATATAATTTTCCCCTCTCTTCTAGTATCCAAGATGTTTTGATTGGCTAGTTTACGAAGATGGTGGGAGGCAGATGCCATACTGAGATTTAGTAAACAGGCTATATCACAGACACAGAGTTCTTCAACAGCAAGGAGATAAAAGATGATATTTATCTGTTTATTATCGGTAAACTTTGATAAAATACGAAGTGATTTTTGGACTTTTTCCTTTTCAAGGTAGTTCGTTGCGGTTGTAACATTTTGCTGATTTATAATATTCACTTGGCAGATACTATCTTTTTTCATAATTTTTTCTCCTAGCCGAACACAGTCCTTAGCATGTTAAAGCTGTTGTTTTCAATCAGGATATACATCCCCAGTCCTAAATAAACAACGGCAATAAACCATCTGCTATATTTTTCCAAAGTTTCTCCAACAGAAGGGACTTGTGCCAATTTTTGGGCAGAAAAAACCAAGAGATAAATCATGACTAGAAAGGTAAGTAAAGCCACTATCAAATTCGCTAAATTTAAGGTAATAAAATATGGGACAAAAACACCAATATTGTCAGCACCACAACTTGCAAAAGTAATCATAGCGACTAGAAAAATCAGGTTTTTATTATCTTTGCGCAAACCATCTTTTGCAATAGCTTCTCCATCAGAATCTCCTAAAAGCAAAACTTTGAGTCCTAGGAAAATTGGAATCAAACCGAGCAAACCTAAAATCTCTTTACTAGGAATATAATTTAAGACAAATGCAAAAAGTAAACTTAGCAATATTAGACTAACAGAGCCTAGAAATTGTCCTAAATAGATGTTAATGATGTCTTTTCTGCTTTTTCTTTTGGCAAAAAATAACATTAGGATAATAAGTAAGTCTACGGCTGTCCCAGAATACAGGATTATTGAAGTAACAACATTTTGAACCATAAAGCACCTCATTCAAATATATTTTTGAATGTATTTTAACATTAAACTTTGTAGATGTCAACTTCAGCTCCATCAAAATATAGATAAGAAGGTAGTGTCCCAAACATTAAAAAGCCCTGCCATCGAAATGATAGCAGGGCTTAACTTCAATATCCAGATGATATATTTATCTAAAAAAGGTAGAGTAAAAGGTAGAGTTTTTATTGATTTGTAGTGCGATATAATGAGTTTCCAAAAATCAAAAATCGCTTAAAATCAATATTTTGACATCTATTGACGTGTACTGAAACCCTTACTTAACCTCTGTAAGGATATAATTACGGTACCAGTATATCATAAATAATAACAAAATCTTGACTTTCCGAAAAATAAGTATTTTCCGGAAAAATATCGAAATTAAATCAAAACTAAAAATATCTCATACATTTGAACTGCACCCCAAAAGTTAGACAGAAAAAATCTAACTTTTGGGGTGCAGTTCATCAAAGGTGCTTTTCATTTTAAAAAACTTGTGGAAAAACTTCATCCCATATATCTACTAAGCTTTTCCCGTCAAATACTTTAGCTTCCATAGCTTCATCAATTGTATCAAACTGCTGACCTTCATAATCATAACCAACTACACATATACTCGATAAAAAGCAAGCACCTCGGCTATTATAATTAAATTCAAGATCTTTGTCTAAATATTTTTTAATTTCATCCTTTTTCATATAGGACCATCCCAACTAAAACAATCTCAACAAACAAGATTTTTTCCTTAGATTCTATTCCCACTACTAGCTTTCTATGATGCTGACGATTTCATCTTCAAAATATTCATAAAGAGTTCCATCAACATCTACCAGCAAGGAGTCAATCTCCTCGTCATTGTCAGAGGCGTCACAATAGTCTTCTACAAATCCTCTAACTACCGCGCCATTTTTTAACGTGATAATTACATCTGTACGGTTAAATTTCCAGAGTGTCATTTAAATATTCCTTTCAATATTGGCTAATTGCTTTGCTTTTTCGTAGTAAGGTGTTAAGAAATCGATAAAACCTTGTTTGTCGCTTGGATCATGTTCCTCTAAAAATATCATCAACTCAAAGTCATTGAGAGCGTCAAACATTTCAGAGTTTTCATTATCCCAAGCCTCGGAAAATTCCGCATCTTCTCCAAAAAGAGCGTTAAACGTAAAGGAAAAATCCCAAAAATTATCAATCTGACCACTGACTGTTTGCTGGAGCATGTCTAATACTTGTTGACTATAACCCATTACCCTTCCCCTCCTAATAAGAACGTTGTAGCATATTGAGCTACGTTCCAAAAATTTAACAGACAAAATCTAATTTTTGGGGTGCAGTTCATTCATCAAAGATGATTTTTATTTTAATAATACTGCACTTCAATTCCATCCATAATTTCTACTAAAGTGTTATCGTCAATTTTTAGAGAAATCAGATCAATGAATGATGATACCTGGTATTCCTTATCTCCAATCACCACTACAATATCATGAACAGAATTAGGAAAAATCCCACATACTTGACCATTATAATCAAAAGAGGCATCCCAACCATTGTCATATAACTCTTGTAAATCATCTAATATTGCCATATAAACTAAATCCTTTTCCATAGTGTTTTCTTTCAAATAAGGCAGGTAAAAGCACCTAGATTGTTCTAAGTCCTATGAGATTGTTTTAATCGAGACAATCTCACTCTCAAAGAGAGAAATTTCAGTAGCTTCATCTGGACTAGGATTAGCAATGAGAATAGTGATTTCATCTTGCTCATCATTGTCCATTTCGTCAACAAAGTCTATGACACGTCCCTTGATTATCTTATCGCAATTAGTGACTATCTGAACCCTTGATCGAAGATACTTCCAAAGCTGTTTACTCATTTATTTTCCTCTCTGCTATTTTTTCGATAGTTCTTATACTTTTTATAGTTAGTCGATAAAATCGCCTAGGTTGAACTAAGCACTAATAATTTTGATTTTCTTGATAATATCTTCAGGATATGAGCGATCACCTATAACTATTTCGTCAGGACCATCTAAATCATAACCGTCAAACCAATCAACCACCCTACCCTTGATGGAGGTCCCATCTTCTAAAATAAGGCGAACATTTTTATCAACATATTCCCATAATTTCATTAAGTTCCTTCTCTCTAACATCGGAACAATATGACCCAATATTAGTTATTTACTAATGGCTTTTAGTTCCTGTTAAAAGCATTATAGCACACCTTACTTGCTAAAGTACAACAAGCACCCCATTAGACTAACCTGCTACTTTGCTTTCTTGTAAAAATGTTGTATACTTAAGTAAATAAAGGAAGTAATCTTGTTCCCCCCTGTCTACTATGTGGTCGGAATGATGGTTACTTCTTTTTTCCCCCTTACTATCTCAATAGCCTTGTATTTAAAAGTTTTTTAGGCTATAATTAAATTAACGAATAGAGGTTTTCCATCTCCCCTTGAAACAGATCTTTCTGCGGTAGGAGGTGGGACGCCTCTATTTGTTTTTTAAGTCAAAATGATGTAAAATTAATTCAAGAAAGAAGTGTGGTTTTCCCGCCTAAAAGCTCTATAGCTGTGGGAGGGTCACGCTTCTTTTTACCTCTCAAAAATGAACGCCAAAAAAGCAGTTTCGTTCTATGAAACTGCACTAAAAAGTTTATAACTGCCCAAACCCAGAAGTCAACGGTTTAAGACAAAGCAAAAAGCCCACTGTTGTAGGCTTTCTGTAAGATATTTCTTAAAATTAAAGCATCTTGTTGTAGAATTCAACGACAAGTGCTTCGTTGATTTCTGGGTTGATTTCGTCGCGTTCTGGCAAGCGAGTCAATGAACCTTCCAATTTTTCAGCATCGAATGATACGAATGCTGGACGTCCAAGAGTAGCTTCTACTGCTTCAAGGATTGCTGGAACTTTCAATGATTTTTCACGAACTGAGATTACTTGACCTGGAGTTACACGGTATGATGGGATATCAACGCGTTTTCCGTCAACAAGGATGTGACCGTGGTTTACGAATTGACGAGCTTGACGACGAGTAGTCGCAAGACCAAGACGGTAAACAACGTTATCCAAACGACGTTCCAAAAGAAGCATGAAGTTGAAACCTAGGATTCCGCCTTTGATTTTTGTAGCTTGTACGAACAAGTTACGGAATTGTTTTTCACCTACACCGTAAGTGAAACGAAGTTTTTGTTTTTCAGCCAATTGCAAACCGTATTCTGACAATTTAGAACGGTTGTTTGGTCCGTGTTGTCCTGGTACGTAGTTACGACGTGCCAATTCTTTACCTGTACCTGTAAGTGAAAGGCCAAGGCGACGAGCTTGTTTCCAAGATGGTCCTGTATAACGTGACATATGTATGTCCTCCTGATATAAATAATATTTGGCGGAAATAGTCACTTAGAAAGCCCTGATTCGTGCAGATGCCCTTCGCCTAAACAGCCAAGGTTACTTGTCATAAGACACCTGTTGACGAGCTTCATGCTTTCCTGCTGCTATTTCACACAAAGGCTATTATACCATGAAAAGCTAGATATGTAAAGGGATTTTACAGCTTTATTTCAAATTGAGGCTGAATGTAAATTTGCTTCCTAAGCCATATTGACTTTCTGCTGTGATTTCGCCACCAAGCTGATGGGCTAGTTCGCGTGCAATCGCAAGTCCTAATCCATGTCCACCTGTCTTCATATTGCGCGAAGTTTCTACACGATAAAGTCGTTTAAAGATCTTTTCCAAATCCTCAGGAAGGATTCCCTGACCCTCGTCTTTCACACTGATTCTCAGCTCTTGTTCTGTTAATTGGGCAAGAACCTCGATTCTGGTTCCTGGTTCTGAATATTTAAAGGCATTGTTTAACAAATTGACCAGAATGCGAGAAAGTTTGTCAGAATGGCTCTTGATTTTCGCCGACTCAGGTGATACTTGAATGTAAACATCCCGCTCCTCTTGTTCAATCTGGAGTTGAAATTCACTCATTGACTCAATCAACAGCTGATCTAAAAAGACCTCTTCGACTTCTTCATCAGCAGTATCTTGAGGTTGGGTGTTAAGAGTCAGAACATCCAATTCCTCCACTAGCTTGTTTAGACGCTCGGTTTGCCGACCAATCGTGGCTAAGTAGTGGAGTCGCTCCTCTTCCTTAATCACTCCATCTAGAATTCCCTCCACAGTAACCTGAATGGAGGTAATGGGAGTTTTAATATCGTGAGAGAGCTGCGCAATCATCATTCTCTTTTCTTGCTCGCTCTCATCAAGTGATTGAAAGGTGGCTTGCAAATTGTGGGACATGTCATTAAAAGCCTGGCCCAGCTCTTGAAATTCTAATGGTCCCTTGGTTTCAATTTCTGTGCTGAAATCCTTGCTTGCTATATCCTGAGCTTGTTTTTTCAAATGTTTCAGAGAAGAGAACACTGGCGACAAAAGAAAGATGCTCACTGCAGCGCCAATGAAACTAGCAATCAAGGTCATTCCAACGAGAAAGTAAACTTCACTTTTCTCGATCAACATCCGTTGGACTGCCCAGAAAACGACCAAAATCGTTAGTAGAGTCGACACTAGATACCCCACTAAAATATAGTTTTTTAATTTCATGTTCTACCTCTTGGTCTTTCCATCTTATAACCCAAACCCCAGACAGTTTTGATAGCAGGAGCATTTGAATTCGTATACTTGGTCAACTCTTGCCTCAAAGCATGGATATGAACATTGAGTGTATTGGTATCATCCACATAGTCCTCTTGCCATACCTTCTCATAAAGTTCCGTCTTTGAAAAGACTCTCTCGGGATTGCTGGCTAATATCCATAGAAGTTCAAAGGATTTTACTGTCAATTCCAAAGGTTGCTCCCCAATGCGAACCTCATGAGTCACATGGTTGATCACTAAGTCACCAAACTCGATCTGTTCTGTCTCTCCTCCACGGCTAAGGCGACGCAAGATATTATTCACTCTTAAAACCAATTCGCGTGGGCTAAAGGGTTTGACTATAAAATCATCTGCCCCCAAACTTAATCCATAAATCTTATCCTGTTCGCTTGTCTTAGCAGTTGTAAAGAGGAAGGGTTGATCCGGAGCGATATACTGAACTTCACTGATAAAATCATACCCGTCCATATTGGGCATCATGATATCTGTGATAATGAGGTCGATAGATTTTTTTCTGAAAAGCTCTAATCCCTCCTTGCCATCATGGGCGACCAAAACGTCGTAACCCGCCTGTATAAGATAGCGGTGTTGAATATCTAGAATATCTATTTCATCATCAACCAGCAAAATTGTCTTTTTCATCTGACACTCCTTCGATAAAAACAGTGTTATACTTGCTTTAGTATAACACTATTTTCTCTAATGTTTAAATGATTTGAATCTTAATCTTCTCGTTTGGTTGTCAAACCCAAAAGTCCAACAAGACCTGCCAAGGCTAGACCAAAGATACCAAGGCCTGCTGTAGCCGTTTTAGCTTCCCCAGTATTTGGTAGCATCGCTTTATCATCTTTTTTCATCATATTAGCCATTGGGCTAGAAGCTAGTTGATCTACTTTCATATCTGACATATGGTTATTTGTACCCATCACACCCTCAGTCGTACCTGTAGAGCCTGTTTCAGAAGGCTTCGTATTCATCTGACCTTGTTGAGATGGTATTGTCGCCATTTCTTTTCCACGAAGTTGAATCGTTACTTGACGAGTAGCAATCAGATTGGTCAAATCAGGTTTGCCATCTTTAGATCCATAGACTTTAACAGTAGCTAGGTATGTATGGGTTCCGTTAGCTCGAAGTTGATCCAGCAAGGCCTGACCATCTTTGCCAACCGTATTGCCATTCAAATCCACTTCGTAGAAATATTGACCTTTAGCCAAGCCTTCAAGTGGCAATAGAGCAGGATTTTTAGCTGTTCCGTTGTCGGACCATGGGGCTTTGTCTGAGGCTTTTAACAAGAGGCGAGTCAACATACCATCTCCACCAAAAGCTTCGTATGGAATAACTTGGTTAACACCTGCCAAGAATGGACCTGGAACATTTGCTTTTTCAAGGTAGCTAGCCGGAACATCAATCATGTCTTTGACATTGTTAACAACAGACTCTTTGACCTGATTTGGTGTGGTCAAGCCATTCAAATTAACAGTCAAATCTTTAGTCGCTACGAGGTTAGTTAAGTCAGGCTTGCCATCTTTCGCACCATACACCTTGATGGTAGCTTTATAGCTTTGTGTACCGTTTTGTTTCAAGAGGTCAAGAAGCTCTTTATCTGATTTTCCTTGGGTGCCTGCTAAATCCACTTCGTAGAAGTAAAGGCCTTTGCCCAATTTCTCTACTGGTGGAAGGGCGGGATTTTTAGCTGTTCCGTTGTCTGACCATGGAGCCTTATCAGAGGCTTTCAAGATAAGGCGAGTCAACATACCATCTCCACCAAAGGCTTCGTATGGAATAACTTGGTTGACACCAGCTGTAAATGGACCTGGGAAATTAGCTCTATCCAAATAAGAAGCTGGGACATCTACTGTATCTTTGGTGTTGTCGGCCACACCTTTTTGTACTTCGGCTGGAGTGGTCGAACCATTCAAATTAACAGTCAAATCTTTAGTCGCTACGAGGTTAGTTAAGTCAGGCTTGCCGTCTTTCGCACCGTACACCTTGATAGTAGCTTTATAGCTTTGAGTTCCATTTTGTTTTAAAAGATCAAGCAACTCTTTGTCAGATTTGCCTTGGGTTCCAGCCAAGTCTACTTCGTAGAAGTAAAGGCCTTTGCCCAATTTCTCTACTGGTGGAAGGGCGGGATTTTTAGCTGTTCCGTTGTCTGACCATGGAGCCTTATCAGATGCTTTCAAGATAAGACGAGTTAACATGCCATCACCAGCGAAGAATTCGTATGGAATGACTTGATTGACACCAGCTGTGAAGGGACCAGGGAAGTTAGCCTTGTCCAAGTAAGTAGCTGGGACATCTACTGTGTCTTTGGTGTTGTCAGCCACACCTTTTTGCACTTCAGCTGGGGTGGTCGCTGGTTGCGCTTCACTAGCTTCACGGTCTTGTCCAGAAACTGTAGACGCAGGACTTTCCGCAGGTTTAACTGCATCTTCTGTTTGTTTCTTAGAGTCAGGTTGTGCTTGCACTTCTTCTTTTGGCGCTACTGCAGGCTCTTTAGCAGTTGCGTCCGCTTTTTCTGAAGAGCTTGTCGTATCCACACTTGCTTTAGGTGTTGGAACAGACTGTTCTGAAGGAAGAGCTACATCAACTGCTTTTTTGAGAACCTCTGCTGGTAAATCGCTCTTTTCACTCACCGAAGCAGCGTCTGGCACGACTTGGGCAGGAGTCGGATTGACGACATCAGCACGTGCAGAACTTGGTTGACCAACTAGGACAAAGAAGCCACTAGCCACAACAACCGAAGCAACACCGACACTGAGACGGCGAATAGACCAACGAGTATATCTCTGATTTGGATTGAATTTCATAGGATTCTCCTTAGAGTTTTCTTTTTTTGATGACTCTAGTATAATCTCCTAAAATTAAAAAGGATTAAGAAAAAGTTAAAATTTTTCTTAAATCCCTCTTATAAAATACTTATATTGACTCGTTAATTATTTGGAAAGAGAGTACCCTTCCTCTCCTACTCACTCAGTTCAGCTAGGGTATCCAGATGTTGGTTATTGATCACCGCCATGATGTAGGTGTCTTCCTGCAAGAGGTCATTAGGTCCGAATTGGACATCCAGAGGAGCATTTTCGTAGGCACGAAAACCAAGTACGTTGAGGTTGTATCGCCCACGTAAATCTAACTGACTGAGGCTTTTACCTACCCATGATTGGGGGATTTTCATCTCGACAATCGAAACATTCTTATCCAGCTGAAAGACGTCTACACTGTTATGAAAGAGGATGGTCTGTGCCAATGAGCGCCCCATCTCAAACTCTGGTGAGATGACTGCGTCTGCCCCGATTTTTTCTAGAACTTTTTTAGCTGTATGGCTTTTGACCTTGGCAATAACGGTCGGTACTCCTAGACTCTTGCAGTGCATAACCGAGAGAACACTGGACTCTAGATTTTCACCCGTTGCGACGACTACGGTATCACAGGTGTCAATCCCCGCTGATAGAAGGAGTTCTTCATCCGTGATATCTCCAACTACTCCACGCGCCAACACTGGTTCAAATTGATTAATGCGCTCCTCGTGGTCATCAATAGCAATGATATTCATATGATGCTTGGCAAGAGCAGCCAAAACACTGCTCCCAAAAATTCCCAAGCCTAAAATTCCAATTGTCCGATCTGACATCGTTCTTCCTTTCTTATCCAATGGTGATATCTGCTTTCATATAGTGAATCGTATCTTTCTTGTCTGGCTGGTATTCCGCTACACTGACCAGTAGTGTCAAGGGACCAATACGGCCGATAAACATCAGCAACATAACGATGCTGAGGGCTATCTTGCCTAGCTCTGGTGTTAAATTTGCCGTCACTCCAACTGTCGCAAGTGCTGAAATGGTCTCAAACATGAGGTAAATAAAGCGCGGATTTCCTTCTGCGGTTACCCCTAATAGAATCAAGCCCAGCAAGAAGGTCAGCAAGAAGATAATAAAGACACTGAAAGATTTTTGCACGGTTCGGGGTTCAATGGTCCTCCGAGCTACATTGGCATGAGGCAAGCCCAATAATTCACTGCGAGCAAAGACCAACAAGACAAAGAAGGTCGTAATCTTGAGCCCCCCTGCTGTCCCTCCAGGTGCCCCGCCCAGAAACATCTGCAAGATGTAGATCAGTAAGGTAACTGGTCGAGCCTGGGTGTAGTCAATTGAAGCAAAGCCTGCCGTTCTCATGCTGACGGTCTGGAAGAAACTAACCAACAGTTTTTCTGGAAAACTAAGATTTCCAATCGTCCCAGGATTGTTCCACTCAATTAAGAGAGTCGATACTGTTCCAAAGAGCAAAATTCCCGCCGTTAGAAAGAGAACCAACTTAGTATGGAAACGCAGGCGCCGTTTTTTCTTTTTCCCAAACTGGGTCGCTAGATCAAACCAGACCATAAATCCTAGACCACCCGTGATAATCAAGCCTGCAATCACTAGATTAATCAAGGGGTCCGTTTGAAAGGCTAGCAAACTCGTACTTCCAAAATTATCAAATCCAGCATTACAGAAAGCTGAAACAGCCAAAAAGATAGAGGTTAACACCCCTCGTCCCCAGCCAAATTCAGGAATAAAGCGGAAACTCAAGAGAAAGGCACCGAGCCCTTCCACTAGAAAAGTCGTCAGAAAGATTGAACGGATGAAATCCTTTAGAGACTGGGTTTCTCCATAAGCAAAACTTTCTTGAATGGTCTCACGGCCACGAAGACTGAGCTTTTGCTTGCCTTGGATATAAAAGATTCCGATAAAGGTCATGAGCCCCAAACCACCAATCTGGATCAAAATCATACAGATCAACTGACCCCAGATATTGTAAGTAGAGGCTACCGGCTGGGTAAAGAGCCCTGTCACACAGACCATAGACACAGTCGTAAAGAGATGGTCAAAGTAGGTCGCTTGTGACGTTCCTGCTTGCACAAAGGGGAGACTTAAAAGGAGCGAGCCCAAGAAGATCACTAGGGCAAAACTTAAAAAGATGCGACGGGCTGGCGATAAACGCCCTAATGTCGTCTTGATTTTTTCCAAAAAAGATTTGAATAACATAGCTACATTCTACCATAAAAACAGTAAGAACACTCACATGTGGTGCACAATGGCAAGACAGAGTTCGAGTGCCTTATCAAAAGCTTCTGATCCCCAGTCACGACTGTCGTAGTTATCTAGATCTGCTAAGGAATCTGCGGTAAAGAGCAGCTCTCCCCAGACAACCCCACGTAGTTGAGCTACTGCCGCAAGAGCAGAGCACTCCATCTCCACAACAGCACAGCCTTCTTCCTTGCGATAGGCAACCTTTTCAGCCGTCTCTCGGTAAAAACCATCTGTCGTCCAGGTCATGACCTCCTCGTAAGGAATGCCTCTTTGTTCCAAGACTTGCTCAATGGCAGAGATAGCCTCAATCTGCATCTCCATATAACGAGAAGGCGCTACATAGTGGTAGCTGGTTCCCTCATCTCGCAGAGCGCGAACAGGGACGAGAAAGGCATTTTCCTCTATATCGGCTAGGACTCCACAAGTACCAGTGGAAATGATTTGCTCCACACCATAGCCAATCAACCAATCCATAAACTGGGCTGCTGGAGCAGAACCAACAGGCGCTTGGGCCAGACAGATCTCTTCACCCTTGTAATTGATGACATAGACTGGATAGGTCTTGGTGGCAGAAACGAACTCACCAATACAGTCCGTCCCTACTTCCCCCGCATAGCGGTCAATCTCCTCCTCCAAAAATGCATAGATACACTTCTTTGGCAACTTCAAGTCTAACTCCTCATGTGTTGGCATAAGGACCGACTGAGGATTGTCATCAAACTCTAAAATGGGAATCGCATGCTTCTGAATCATCGCCCACCTCCTCTAATTTTGTACTATTGTATCAAAAGCTGACGGAGTGTCAAGGAGGAGACTGATGAACTGAGTAAAAAAAGCACCTCAGTTATGAGATACTTTGAACTTGCTAAGATATCGAGTAGTAAATATGAGCTGGGTAAAAGATGTGGGAGCCTTGTGCAAGGTGATTGAGGAGTTATAAATAAATACCAAATTCAACAACAAAAAAGACATGAATCTGAAATAAGCAGAACATGTCTTTTTTAGCTTGTTTGAAAGTCAAGTAAATAAACCTTAGTTCTTCTAGAACTCCCTTATTTCCACAAACCACCTAAAATCTGTTTTTCTAATAAGTCTAAGTCTTCCTCTTTTATTTCTCCATTGTCGCCAACGATATAAAGCTGAGCGAAGTAAGCCAACAATGGGCCAACACAAATACGAACCATTTGAGGAATCGTTAACTCTGGATTTACACGTGAATCTGCTAGCAATTCCTTATGGAGTACTCGAAGTTTATCTTGAATAGCATTCCAGATAAAAATCTGTTCATTTTTTAGTTTTTTATTTGAAAAACTCTCCTGCAGAATGATTTTCATCAAAGCACGATTTTTTTTGAGATAGCTCATACGATCGTGGACGAGATAACGAACCCTCTCTTCTGTCGTTTCAAAAGCTAAGAGTTCCTCAAAAAAACTACCGAAAATGCTTGGGACTACAGGATGTAAAATAGCCGTCAGTAGATCATCCTTCGTCTTAAAATACTTAAACAAAGTTGCCTGGCTTAGTCCAGCACGCTCAGCTATGTGAAGAGTTGAGGTCCCATGGTAACTCCTAGTTGATATGAGATCCACTGCTGCCTGCATGATTTTTTTCTTTCCTTGAGGGTAATTCGCTTCTTCTAAGTAATCTTCAAACGATTCAAAAACAGTCTTATCCATCTAATCTTCACACCTTTTTAGCATTATTTATGTTGATTTCTAAACTTTACGATAACGACGTAATCCAACAATATTGAGAATTGTTAAAATGATCAAGAAAATCATTAAAACACCAAGATTTGGCAAAATATCACCAAGATTGTGCCCGTAAAGAATAATCTGGCTTATTGCATCACCAGAATAGGTTAATGGCAAAAATTTCCCCACAGTTAGAGCCCATTCTCCCATGGATGACAATGGAATAATTCCTGAGAAAAAAAGTTGGGGCATAATCACGAGAGGAATAAATTGCATCATTTGGAATTCTGATTTTGCTAGAGTAGACAAGAGAATTCCAAAAGCTAGTGCTACAAGAGCCAGTACCACATTAACTATTATAACATTTAAAATACTTCCTACAACTTCTACATCTAGTAGCCAAATTGCTGCTAAGACGACAACTGCCGTTTGAAAAATCGCAATAATACCGTAAGACAACATATAGCCATAGACGATTTCAGATCGTTTCACTGGTGTTGCTAACAAACGTTCTAGTGTTCCACTGGTGCGCTCTTTCAAAAGCGCCATACCTGAAATCAAAAAGACAAAGAAGAAAACTACAAAACCTATCAAAACCGGAATCATACTGGTAAAGAAGCTTGTATTTTCATCTCCATACTGATAAGACTCCTTGATTTCTGGTGTTTTTGCGTCCGAGTCCAATTGTGGAAGAGCTTGTTTGACACGAGATAGTAACTGATCGGTGCCTTCACTGGCGATACTTGTTCGTAACACTTGTCGTATCATAGATGTCTTGGAGGCATCTGTATTTGCGTAGTCGACCTGATACTCACCGTCTTTATAAGAAATCACAGCATCGACTTTTTCATTTGCTAGCGCTTCTTTGGCCTGATCTAAGTCTTGATAAGTCTCGATGTCCACATGATCAAGCTCATCCATTTTCGTTACCAAACCAGTTGGTAGATCTTGTGTCGCTAACTTGACATTCACGGTTGTACTAGCTGAAAACATGAGGTTCATCAACCACATGATAAAAACAGGTGCTATAAACATCAGGGCTAGAGTTCGTTTGTCACGAAGTAATTCTTTGATGACTTTTTTTGCAATCGCTATTGTTCTCATTTTACTCACCTTCTGCTTTTAAAAATACTTCTTCAATACTTGAAACTTGATAACTTTCTTTTAAGTGTTGCGGTGTATCAAAAGCAATGATTTTTCCGCCTAATAATAAGCCGACCTTATCCGTCAACTCTGCTTCATTCATAACATGGGTAGTAACTAATATCCCTACCCCATTGTCTCTAAGCGCGAATAATTCTTTCCAGATTTTCTTTCGAAGAGAAGGGTCGATTCCAACTGTCGGTTCGTCCAAAATCAAGAGTTGAGGATTTCCCAACAGCGCGATAGCAAGAGACAAACGCCGTTTCATTCCTCCAGAATAACCAGATACCGCCTTGTTTAAGTAGTCTGTCAGATCTACTACTTGAGCTATATGAGCAATTTCCGCCTTTAGGTCTTTTTTAGAAAGCCCCTTTAGCTGACCAAAAAATTCCAGATTTTCTTGACCAGACAAGGACTCGTATAAAGCATCTGATTGGGCCATATAGCCAATATCTCCTAAAATATGACGATTGGGCATAGTGTGATTTAACACTAAAGCTAGGCCTCCATCAGCCTTTTCCATTCCTAACGTAGTCTTAATCATAGTTGATTTACCAGCACCAGACGGACCAATTAATCCTATAATTTCTCCTAGCTGCAATTCAAAGCTGACATGATTCAGAACTATTTGTTGGTCAAAAGATTTTACTAAATCTTGTAAATGTAGCAATTTTTTCATATGCTTCCTCCTAGGTGAGTGGGTACTCACTTTTTAAATCACAGAAGCTATTATAGTGAGTAATCACTCACTTGTCAAGAGAAAGGGTTAAATTCTTTAAAAAAATAAAACACCAGATTCGTATCTGATGTTTATGATGCACATGTCTTATTTCTAAAAATGTTTTTGAACTTCCTCTCTATACTCCGAAATGGTCTTTCCTGTCCACTTTTTAAAGGCCTATTCTTCCTCTACTTTTCTCAGCCAATCCTACTACTGTCATCACAATAGCAACCTTGATAACCTTAGCTATGGAAATTCACTTTATCCGTTTTTATATGAAACAGACCAAGAAGTTCTCAACTCCGGATTGGTATTTATTCTAGAAAATCCTTCCTACATAAAACTCTCCCTTCTCTTTCGAGAAAGGAGATTCTTTTTTATCCTTGTCCGCCAGGGGCTGGACCGTCGCCTTGAGGGCCTCCATTTGGTCCACCGCCTCCAGGTATAGAATTGACGATTTCCGTTTGTTTTTCACCGTTGAGATAGATATCTCCACCTGTGTAGGTCGCTGTTCCATCAAAGTCAAAACCTGTTTGACCAGTCATTTTAATGGTCCCACCTGTGACCGTAATATTGCCGTTTGAGTCGATTGGGTCTGTGTCTCCTTGGCCGACTTCTACAGTCAGATTCCCGCCGTTCATAGTGAAGAAGATTTCATTCTGTTGGGCGTTTTTGTTAGCTGCGTTGACTCCATCATCTGTTGAGTAGATGCTAATATCCCCACCGTTGATAGTGATTGACTTACCTTCAAGTCCTTCTGTCGAATTCTTGACGGTGTAGGTACCACTATCGATGACGAGGTCTCCAGATGCGTGGATGCCATCATCTCCTGCTGTGACGGTGATGTTGTTGTTGGATAGGTACATGGTCCCAACTGAAGTATCCTCGTCATTGTCCACCTTGACCCCATCCTCTTTGGCATCGATGGTCATGGTCGTACCAGTGATGTTGAGTTCATCATTGACATTGAAGGCATCGCCAACTGCTGTGATGTTATAGGTTCCACCCGTGATGTGGAGGGTGTCGTTGGCCTTGATACCATTGTTCTTCTTGCCATCTACATTGAGAGTTCCTTTCCCGTTGATGGTCAAATCCACCTTAGAAAAGAGAGCTGCGTCTGCTTTTTCGTCACTGTTAGAGCTTGAGTCAGAGAGACTGTTGGTGGTTCCCTCTGCTAGAGTCAAGTAGACATGACCAGCTGATGTCGCAGATATCGCTGCATTGGTATTGGTCATGGTCGCGCCTTTTAGGACTAGATGAACATCTGCAGACTTATCTGCCTCGATCTTGATCTGCACTCCGTCAGACTGACCTGAAATCACATAGGTCCCAGATTTTGTGATGGTCACTGTTGATTCAGAGACTGTCACCCCATCCCCAAAGACGTTTGCTGATGAGCCAGATAACTCAATCTTAGAAGCTGTGCTTTCGTCATAAGAAGTATCATTGTCCTTCTCTGTAAAATAGGATGATTGGTTTGTCTTTGTTGCAGTTGTTGTGGCACTATTTGTCGTTGCATTGGTATTGGATGTAGTTGTTGACTGGGCACATGCTGCCATCAGCACTATTGCCGTTAAACTCGTTGCGAGTAGGGTCCATTTTTTTGATTTCATAGCTTTTTCCTCTCCTTCGTATGATATAGCTAGACAGTCTACAGAAGATTCCTGAAACAAAACTAAAACTTTTCTGAAAGTTTCCTTAAATTCAGTTTCGCTTAGTATTCTTTTGAAAGGGCTACTAGAAACAATTTGAGAGTACTAAAATGCATTTAATAGTTTTTAAAAGCAACATTCCCAAGTGCGATATCACTCTAACCCAAAAAGCCAAAAAGAAGAAAAATCTATAAGACTAAGATAAAGATTATAAAAAGAACAGCCCAAGCTGTTCTTTTTAGTTTTCTTTTACTGGGATTTCCTTGATGACACGCGCAGGATTGCCAGCTAGGACGACATTATCTCCGAAGGACTTGGTAATCACGGCCCCCGCTCCTGCAACGACGTTATTTCCCAGTGTCACTCCAGGAAGGACAATGACGCCACCTCCAGCCCAGAAATTATCTCCAATGGTGATGGGCTTGCCGTATTCGACCCCTGAATTGCGTTCATCCGGATCCAGTGGATGGAGTGGGGTTAAAAACTGACAGTTGGGGCCAAGCATGGCGTTGTTCCCGATGCGAATCGGGCAAACATCCAGCATGGTCAAGTTCCAATTAGAATAAAAATTTTCCCCTAGATGGATATTGACTCCATAATCGACCACCAAGCGTGGATTGACATAGAGATTTTCCCCAGTTGAGCCAAACCAAGTCTTGATAATATCTGCTCCCTTCAAGGGATCTTCTTCCTTGTTAAAGGCAGCCTGTTTTTGGCGAGAAGCCTGCGCCAAGACCCGCAACTCTGGATCCGACGGACGGTAAGGCTCCCCTGCTATCATTTTCTGGTATTCGCTGGTCATCTTATCACCTCACACTTACTTTGGACTCATCATATCAAAAAGCCTTTGAAAGGTCAAGAATAGCCTGCTTTCTAGACTCTCAAAACCAATCCCCTCCAAGTCAAAACAACTTGCTTGACAAAAGATTGACTTCATGGTTTAATATACCCCATAAGGGTATATGTGGAGGTGCCTATGTTTCACTTATTTACAAAAATTGACAGTATTTCTACCAGCGAGTTAGAAGCTAAACTCAGAGAACCGATTCAGCTACTAGATGTTCGGACGCCTATGGAATTCCGTAGAGGTCATATCAAAAATGCCAAAAATGTTCCTTTAACGGAAATCGGTTCTTACACACCTGCGACAAAAGAAACACTTTATGTCATTTGTCACTCTGGTGTGCGAAGCAAACTAGCTGCGAAAAAGCTTAAGAAAAAAGGCTACGATGTCATCAATGTCCGAGGCGGTATGAGCGCTTGGACAGGCAAGGTCATCTAGAAGCATCAAATGGGCTACGCAGCCTTGAACCTTATCGAAGGTTTGAGCGACAATATCAAATGGTGTCAGTTCGAAGACGATCTGACTAAGGGCAAATAATCCCTAGATGTGCGGATAAGTGGCGAATTCCAAAGTGGTCGACTTAAAGTTGACACCATCCACATCCCCCTAAACGAACTACGGGAACGCTTGGACGAACTGGATAAGAACCAAGCCTACATCGTTAGCTGCCACAGTGGTTTGCGCAGCTATATCGCAGAGCGTATCCTCAAACAAGCAGGATTTACCGTCCAAAACCTCGACGGCGCTTATTCACTATACAAAATGTCTAACCCAGAAGGAGTAGAATATGGTAACTAATATCAGCATGGCTGACTTTTATGAAAAATATCAACATGAAAATCTAGATCTTATCGATGTACGTGAAGTGCATGAATTCCAAGCAGGACATGCACCAGGAGCCAAAAATCTTCCGTTAACCACCTTGGAGCAAGGTTGCAAAGAACTCAAACCTGACCAGGAATACCATGTCATCTGTCAAGGTGGAGTACGCTCCGCATCTGCTTGTGAATTTCTAAGCGCCCAAGGCCTCACCGTTATCAATGTTGAAGGTGGTATGAATGCTTGGCCCGGTCAAGTAAAATAAGCAAAAAACCGATTAAGGAACTTAATCGATTTTTTCATTTCTACAACCCAATGATATAGGGCTCGTAGCCCGTTGCTTCTAAAAAAGAAGCAAATTGATGGTATCTAAAAAAAGGTTTTCTCATTGGTATTGGGGACTCATCCGTTTGTCCGACGTGATTTCTTTATCGAAATAGACTTAAATACCTTTGTCTGCATTGTTTATCAATAGCAAATTAGTTTATTTCCGTTTAATCAGGTATCGGATGGCCTTTTCTAGGCGTTCCTTTTGAGCCTCAGGGTCGTCTAGTGGTTGGTTGATACAGCCCGTAAGATTTTCAGTAATGATCATCTCAATCACGCGCTCAACGCTAGATTTCACTGCTGTCAACTGCATAACAATATCTGCGCAGTCACGATCTTCTTCAATCATCTTTTGAATTCCACGCAACTGGCCCTCTGAACGTTTCAGGCGTGTTATATACTTTGAGTTTGTCATTAATTTATCCTTGGTCACTTTTTCTTCATTATATCTCGAATAAGGGGCTTTGTCAAAATTCACTTCCTGTCTGTATTTGTGGGAGGCAACCTTTTCTCTGTATCGGAAAGAAAAGATAGGTGAGCACGAAAATGGAAAAGAAACTCTGTCCTCCTTGAAGCAAGATGGGAAGTCAAGTTTCCTATTAACCAACTGACTTTTATGCCTTATATCTTGGACAAAAAGGCTAGGATCACTATCCCATAGACTAGAACTAGAGCCAGCCCAAATCCGATACCAAACCACTTGTAAAACTTGTCCATTCCACTGTAACGTTCGACATAGGCCCTGGCCGGCTTGTCTGGATCATACCAGACCGTCAGCTCCGAATGAAGGGGGAAATGGGTCTGCATCAAGCGTTTGAAGGAAACAAAGGAGTTACTGTAGCGAGTGATCGAAGGCGCTAGCATATCTTCTCTTGTATAGTCCTTTAAAAATTTAGTAGTCCCCCACGGAATTGTGACCGTTTTGAACATAAAATACTGCAAGGTTTTCTTATAAGCAATCCCATCCACCGTGTATTCGACGATAGGTGGATACCCCTCACGAAAACGGCTATAGCCGATAACCGTTCCCTGTACGGATGACTTGGCAAGGCGGACCAACTTCTGATCCCGAAGATAGAGGAAAAGAAAGGTCCCACACACAAATACAAAAGATAGGAAGATGACGATTGTCCCAACTATCAAACCAATCACTTCTTTATTCATATGAACTCCTCCTGTTATTTTATACAGTAAAATCCCAAAACGAACTCGTCCAGAAGGACATTGAAGCTCTCGAGTCTACTCTTCGGATTTTTCTTTTGACTGTTTTTCTCTCAAATCTTTTACAGATTTCGATATGATATCTCTCACCTGTTCGTCAGTAAGTCCTGGAATCTGGTAATAAGGATTATTGGATTCGCTTTTTGACGGCTTTGTTCCTGAACTTTCGGTTTTAGAACTTTGTTCAGTCGAAGACGAGGATTTCGGCTCTGAGGAACTGGATTCTTTGGTCTTAGAGGAACTCGACGACTCAGAAGACTTGGACGTTTCAGGCGTGTTAAAATCAAGTTTAGGCGGATTGTTTACTTGGACGTTCGGCTGTTTCACAGGTTTATAGAATAGCCCAAAAGACAACAGCAAGGCCGTCAAGATCCCAATACCAGCCAAGGTTCTTTTATTGGCTTCAGCCGAGGGAACCTTTACTCCCTTCGTACTGAGTATTTTCCATTCTGGATGCTCTTTTTCTATGGCTTTTTTCTGTCTCCTAAGAGGACCAAGTAGAAAATGATTAAAAGGCACAATCGTTACCATAGCCACCGTTATAAGCGGGACATAATTGGAATGACTTGATACCAGTAGAACATCGAGGATAGCGAGAAGGATGAAGAGGAAACGCCCCACAAACTTACGAACTTGATGCTCTTTTTTGATCTGCAAATATCTCTCTTGTGACATTATCATCCTCTCTTTTCTATTTCTTCATTAAATATCACTTTCCCCTGTTCATATTTTCGCACAGCTAAGAACCAGCGGATAGGGTTGTTTTGGAATAAGAAAAGGTACAACAAGGCAGGAAAGAGACCTGCTAAAGGCGAGAAAAAGATTTGTATATCAAATGCCTCTTGCTTATTGAATGAGTCAATAGTGCCCGGAATTGCAGCAGCAAATATTACTATAGTAGTCATAAAAACTAGTAGCATGACAATCATAAAAGCCAACATTTTCGCAAACGTCGCTTTTTTCTCACTAAAATTTTCCCAGAACAAATTTGAATAAACTGCTTCTTTAAACTCTTTCTTTGTTGCTCCTTGGACTCGTTTCACTCCTTTATATAATGCGACTTCCATCATCCATATAAATCCAAATAGGATAAAGGAAAGACAAAGAATAAAAATAGGAACCATCCCACTATTATAACGAAGGCCTGAGAAAATTGGTATTGCAACAAATCCTCCGAGTAAACCTAACAAAGAGAATATAGCAATTAAAGGAGCAATCCCCCTATTCGATCTCCTAGCCCCTTCTGTATTTAACAAGGCGCTCTTATCTGCTACAAGAGCTTCTCTCGTTCGCGTATTATAGTAAACGGCCTTATTACCGCTCTGTCCAATAAAAATTATTTTTCTCATATAAAATCACCACAGTTTCCACCAATCACTATAATCAGAAACTTCAATTTTATCATAGGTTGTTGATAAAACATCACCAACCACTGGTAATGGTAATAGCGTTTCTCTCATGTTTCTAGTTCTTCTCTTCCCCAAATAATATTTTTCCCTGCTTGTATTTTCGTACGGCTAAGAGCCAGCGGATTGGGTTGTTTTGGAACAAGAGTAGTACCACGCTAATTGGAACGATAGTTGCTCCGATGGGTACCATGAACATAGACGGCTCAAACCATTCATGTTCATAGTAGGGAAGGAAGGTCCCAGGTATGGCAAAGAACACAACAATAACAAAAACAAATAGAAGAACGAGGATAGCAAATAGATACAAGATGATTTTATCGACTGTTGGTTCCTTATCTGGTGACTTCCTCCAAAAAGTACTACTTTCAACCGCATCTTTAAACTGTTCTTCACTTGCTGGGACAAGCGACTTAGCCCCACTGTAGAACAGTTTTTCAAATCCATAAACACTTCCGATAAAAACGAAAAGGATAGCGACTAGATGGATAGGTGCCATCCACTCACTCAATCTAAAGGGCGCTAGCAAGGAACGAATCCAAATACCGATGATAGTAACTAGCAAGAAAACAAAGAAGAGAACCCAAGGCCACTTGGATTTCTTTGAACTGATAGCACCGTCGGTTTCTGACGAGGCGCTAGATTGAGTCGTTAAAGCCTCTCTCGTCTTTGTGTTATAGTAGACGGATTGCTGGCATCCTTGTCCTATATAAATGATTTTTCTCATCTTACATTTCTCCCTCTTTCCCTCGGCTACCGTCCTGTAATGTCTCCATCAGCTCCTTGAACAGTCGTTTGCGCGTTTTCATCCGAAAATCATAAACTATATATGTAAGAATACCAATCCCTAACATGTACATAATTAAAAATTGAAAATCAGAAACAGCCAGATAACGATAGGCTGAAAAAATCGTTATTAAAACAAAAATGTAGCCAACTACTGTCAACGCCCTAGATTTTCTCCTAAGTGTTTTGATATTGGCTTTTGTGAGCCGGACTTTTCTAAATCTATCTGTCTTCATGTTGCGTCGGGTAGACTTGGCAAGGAGAATGGTCCCGAAAACCAAAAACAGAGACATCAGGATAAAGAAGATCAGATTGAAAGGGGAGGAGACATCTCCAAAGGTTTGGTTTAGCAACTTTGACAGCCGTTGCAAGGAATAGATTGCAATAGGGGCTGCAATGGCTGAATAATTCATGCCTTGTTTTGCACTGTAGAATACTTGATTCCCCAAATCATAATAGATAAAAGAGTCCTCCAGAGGGCCCATACTGATTAAATTTTTTACACTTGTGTCCATCTTATTTCCCGTCTCCTAAACTCAATACGGATGTTCAAACAAAGTTCTACTTTCTCTAAAAAGCATCGTGACAACGATTGCCAGCATTCTAGCTGATTTTTGGCATTTGCCTTCCTAGAGAAAGAAAAGTTTATTAGTATTATAGCATGAACCTCCAGAAAAGGGAAAATATCCCCAGCCAATGCCTTTGCCAGAGCCAAGAAAGCTTTCGTCATTTCATAAAAAAGCGGACAAGTCCGCATTCTAAAAACAGAATGCGAGCTTATCCGCCTTTTCCTATGTCTATGATGTGTTTTCCTCGTTTCATCGTGCCAAGCGAATGCGAGTCACAATCCCATCTGGGTCTACAAGATCCAACTCACTCGAATTTAGCCACTTGATTGGTACTTCTAGCTCTTGTGCTTGCTGAACGATGTCCAAGAGTTCTTCCTTGCTTTCGACCTCAAGGACGTAGTAGGCCAAGCCTGGCAAGCCTTGCTCACGCGGAGCTAGCCCTTTTCCAGCCCATTCGTTGACAGCTAGGTGGTGATGGTACTGACCAGCCGCTATCCAACTAGCACTAGGAATGCTAAATTTATCCTCTAGTCCTAACACCTTTTGATAAAACTGGCTCGCCGCACGACTATCCTTCACCGATAGATGGATATGCCCCATTCTCGTCCCTTCAGCTAGGATAAAGGGATCCACCTTTTCCCCTAGCTCATAGATATCCTGTGCCGCAAGGGCCTCGGTCACACCGATAATGCGACCATCTTCTCGAATATCCCATGAAGACACTGGCTTATCACGGTAGAGTTCAATGCCATTTCCTTCCAAATCCTCTAGATAAAGGGCCTCGCTGTATCCATGATCTGCACCTCCAACCAGAGGAATCCGTAAGTCACTTAGGTGTTTCAAAACATCTGCCAAGGCTTTTCGTGTCGGCAACAAAATCGCCAAATGGTAGAGTCCATAATGCTCCCTTACTTCGCCAGTCTTTTCTGCCTGAATCAAGTGAACCAAGGCTTTTCGACCAAGTCCCAAAATCGCTTCTGTCTCTGTTTGGGATAAAATCTCCAAGCCAATAATCTGGTGATAAAAAGCCATTTGACTCGTCAAGTCCTTGACATTTAAAACCGCCTCTGCTAGGTAAATGTGGCTTTGGTATGCATAAGTCATAGGGTGTCTCCTTTTGTTTGTTGTAACTTTATTAATTACATCAATTATACACTATTAAGATAGAATGTCAACGAAGACAACTCAAAAGAGCTGGAAACCAGCTCTTCTTTTTATTTGACAACAAGCTCGTAGCGAGTTTTGCTGGTAAAGGTTTCCCCTGCTTTGAGAATGACTTGGTCTTTGAGATCGCTGTGAATGGCATCTGGTAAAGCTTGCGCTTCAAGGGCAATCCCATTGTGTTGCACCATTGGCTGGCCTCCGATGATGACACTCTCATCCACAAAGTTTGCT
Organism: Streptococcus sp. HMSC072D07; assembly: GCF_001814835.1. Lineage (GTDB taxonomy): Bacteria > Bacillota > Bacilli > Lactobacillales > Streptococcaceae > Streptococcus. The sequence continues at coordinate 1,040 of NZ_KV818034.1, read as the reverse complement.
GTGTAGACCACAAAGCAAGGGGCCTCTGTCTTAAAGAGCAGGAAGCGACCTGAGTTTTGGTCATAAAGGAAACCAGCATTGTCATGGCCTGCAGGAAGAGCAAATGGGTGATCCAAACCAGATACCAACTGGATTTGCTCATCTTCCTCTTCAAAGATGTCCTTCAACAAAGCTCCATTGTAGATATGTTTCACTACATCACGAGTAGCATCTGGAGTCTTAGCCGGAACTCCGTCTGGAGCGATTGGGTAAATGCCCTCCGTATTTAGTTGGAAGACATGGCGGTCAATTGTCTGCGTGAAATCACCAGATAAGTTGAAATAGCTGTGGTTGGTTGGATTGACCAGCGTATCCTGATCTGTCGTCACCTTATAGCTGACTTCGTAGGCGCCAGTTTCTTCCAAGTGGTAGCTGATCCAGATCTTGAGATTACCAGGGAATCCTCCTGTTCCGTCTGTACGCTCTGTGTAGAGGGTTAAGCCATGGTCGCTCACTTCTACCAATTCAAACAAGCTCGCATCCCAACCTGTTGAACCACTGTGGTTACAGTTGCTGGCATTGTTGACTTCAAGATTATAGGTCTGGCCATTGAGCTCAAATGTCGCACCTGCAATGCGGCCCGCTACAGGACCTACACTTGCTCCATGCTTGGGACTATTGCCTACATAGCTATCAAAATCATCAAAGCCCAAAATCACATTGGCAAAGTTTCCAGCCTTGTCAGGCGTGACATAGCGCAAGATGGTCGCACCATAAGTCATAACTTCAAGCTGATAACCACCATCAGTCTCAAAGCGATAAGCCAAGACATCCTTGCCCTCATGATTTCCAAATACACGTTCTGTGTATGCTTTCATTCTTCTCTCCTTTGATCCATTTCTCTTAAGTAAACAAACCATAGAGAGTGTCTCACCATCTATGGTTGTAGTTTCTATTTTCAGAATCCTTTGTCAGAAAACCTTAAGTATCTTCTTAACAAGAAGGGATTCTTCTATTCTTGTTTTTATGCTTATACACGTTCAGTCCATGAAGTCGCTGTT
>NZ_KV818033.1:0-1073 GCF_001814835.1 Streptococcus sp. HMSC072D07 | reverse complement strand
CAAGGTCAAGTCCAAGAAGGTAAAGTGACCTTCACTCCAGGCCATGACTCAGTTCCATTCCCAGCTGATTCAACTCCATTATTTGACAATGGTACAGCTATGAAGGAAGTGCCAAATGTTGGTAAATTCGAAGTGGATGCAGACGGTAAGGTGACTTTCACTCCTGATAAACAGTTCAAAGGTGAAACACCAGAACTTGAATTGACTCGTGTGGATGCCAACGGAACTCCTGTTACTGTCAAGTACCAAGCGGTGGTGAAAGAAGTAGTTCCAACCAGCACTAACGCAACGAGCACAGGTCCTCAGGGTGTTCCACAAACTGGTACTCCAACCTTCCAAGGTGGCGATCCACTGGTTCCAATCGATGAAACAGTTGAGCCAACCTTCGCAGATGGAAGCAAAGAGAAGTCTATTCCAGGTCAAGGAACCTACACAATTGCGCCAGACGGAAGTGTGACCTTCACTCCAGATAAACAGTTTGTAGGAAACCCAGATCCAGTCACAGTGAAACGTGTAGATAAGAATGGCACCCCAGTCACTGCGACTTACAGTCCAGAGTTTACTAAGGTAACACCAACTGGTAAAGATACTTCTTCAGTGAACATTAAGGGGCTTGTTCAAACAGGTACGCCAACATTTGAAGGTGGTAATCCGCTTGTTCCAATCGATGAAACAGTGGTAGCAACATTTGAAGATGGATCAACTGAAAAAGTGATTCCAGGTGAAGGAACTTATACAATCTCACCAGATGGCACCGTCACCTTCACTCCAGAGGCAGACTTTGTAGGAAAAGGAACTGGCGTAACAATCGTTCGTAAGGATAAGAACGGTACCCCAGTTACTGCAAGCTATCGTCCAACAGTTGTAGATCCATCTACTGGTCATGATACGGCTTCTACAGGAGCAAAAGGCCAACCACAAGTGGCAACACCAACGTTTGAAAGACATATCGATAGTACAGTTCCACCAACCTTTGAGGATGGTAGCACGACTATGATTGTTCCGGGTGAAGGAAGTTATACAATTGATAAAGATGGTAAGATTACCTTTACTCCAGAACCAGACTTTGTTGG
>NZ_KV818032.1:0-39294 GCF_001814835.1 Streptococcus sp. HMSC072D07 | reverse complement strand
TGGACCAGCTCATTACCCTTCAACAGCGTGAGTTGGATTTGATAAAAGAAGGAAAAAAGACTCTGCTTTCAAAAATGTTTCCAAAGGACGGAGAAAATTTTCCGGAAATCCGTTTTCCTGGCTTTACTAACGCTTGGGAACAGCGGAAGCTGGGGGAGGTGGCAGAACGGGTTACGAGAAAAAATAAAAATTTGGAATCTGAATTACCTTTAACTATTTCCGCTCAACATGGACTAATTAACCAAGAAACTTTCTTTAATAAGAAGGTTGCTAGTAAGGATGTTAGCGGATATTATCTATTGAAAAAAGGAGAATTTGCGTATAATAAATCTTATTCGTCAGATTATCCATGGGGTGCAGTTAAAAGATTGGAAAACTATGAAATGGGAGTATTATCAACATTATATATTGTTTTTAGACCCAATTCTATAGATTCAGATTTTTTAGCTGTATATTATGATTCTCCAAAATGGCATAAGGAAGTTTCTATGAGAGCAGCAGAAGGAGCAAGAAATCATGGACTTTTAAATATTTCCCCCCAAGATTTCTTTGATACGGAGCTACTATTTCCTGTTAATCATCCCGAACAAACGGCCATCGGTTCCTTCTTCCAAGAGCTGGACCAGCTCATTACCCTTCAACAGCGTGAGCTAGAGATGCTGAAAACAATGAAATCAACATTACTGAAAGCGATGTTTGCATAATAGAAAGGATACAAAATTCGTATGAGTACAGCAAATGACATTACAACAAAACTTTGGGCAATGGCCAATAAACTACGTGGGACGATGGACGCTAGTGAGTATAAAAATTATATCCTTCCTTTTATGTTCTATCGTTATCTATCTGAAAACCAAGATGTCTATTTGGCTCAAAATGGTCTGGAAGAGTTTTACGATGTGACAGACGAAGAAGAGCAAGAAGACTACTTAGAAGATATTAGTAGTAATCTTGGTTATGCGATTAAGCCAGAGTATACCTGGGGGCGTTTGGTAGCGAAAATCGAAAACCATCGGATCAAGGCGAGCGATTTCCAAGATATGTTTGACTCTTTTGAGACACAAGCTAAGCGTAATCCTATGGCTGAGCAAGATTTTGCAAATGTCTTTTCAGATATCAATCTTGGAGATACCCGATTGGGTTCGAGCACTAACGAGCGCGCCAAGGCACTTAACGACATTGTTCTCATGATTCATGAGTTTAGCTTCAAGGATGAGTCTGGACGCGATATTTTGGGAGATGTGTATGAATATCTTATCGGTCAATTTGCGGCTAATGCTGGGAAAAAAGGCGGTGAGTTTTATACGCCGCATGAGGTTAGTCAGATCTTGGCAAAACTTGTCACAGTGGATGCGAAGGAAAATGACGATCAGTTTCGAGTGTATGATCCTACTATGGGTTCAGGTTCCTTACTTTTAACAGTGCAAAAAGAATTGCCAGAAGGGGAGCGTGAAGGTAGTGTTGACTTTTACGGTCAAGAACTCAACACTACGACCTATAACCTTGCGCGTATGAATCTTATGATGCATGGTGTTAACTATCGCAATATGAATCTCAAACGGGGAGATACACTAGATACGGATTGGCCTTTTGCTGAAAAAGATGGTATTCAACTTCCGCTTAAGTTTGACGCTGTTGTAGCTAATCCACCATATTCTCAAAAGTGGGAGATTAAGAGTATCGATCGTTCCAAAGATTCACGTTTCAAGTTTGGTGTTGCTCCTGCTTCTAAGGCGGATTACGCTTTTATCTTGCATGGCCTTTACCATTTGGAAAGTAGTGGAACGATGGCAATTGTGCTTCCGCACGGTGTTCTCTTTAGGGGAGCAGCTGAAGGGAAGATTCGCCAAAAGATTATTGATGAGAATCTTCTCCACGCTGTTATCGGTCTGCCTGCCAATCTATTCTATGGGGCAAGTATTCCGACTTGTGTGCTTGTTTTTAAAGGTCGTAAAGCACGTGGTGAGTGCTCTGATGTTTTGTTTATCGATGCGTCCAGTGATTTTGAAAAAGGAAAAAATCAAAACAAGCTGACAGCAGATAACATAACTAAAATCATTGAGACGTATCATGAACGTGAACATGTCGATAAGTATGCTCATGTTGCTAGTCTTGAGGAAATCAAGGAGAACGACTATAATCTCAATATTCCTCGTTATGTAGATACTTTTGAAGAGGAAGAAGTAGTTCCTTTGTCAGAAGTTGCACAAGAATTAACCCAAGTCCGAGCTGAAATAGAAGCAACCTCAGCTAGTCTCTTTAAACTTTTAGGAGAACTGGAAGGAACAACTGAGGAAGCAAAAAACGAACTAGCAAAGTTTGTAGAGCTCCTCAAAGGATAAAAAATGCTGAACTGCTTCCTATCGAAGCAGTTTTTTGCCGGAACCAAGAACGGATGAACGCTTGGGAACAGCGGAAGTTGGGGGCTTACCTTACTGTTTCAAAAAATAGAAATGTAGATGGTGAGTATGATAAAAGTGATGTTTTATCTGTTTCAGGTGATTATGGGATTGTTAATCAGATTAAGTTTCAAGGTAGGTCATTTGCAGGTGCTTCTGTCTTACCGTATGGTATTGTAGAAACTGGAGATGTTGTTTATACAAAGAGTCCTTTAAAAGCTAATCCGTATGGGATTATAAAAACGAACCATGGTAAAAATGGAATTGTTTCCACATTGTATGCTGTTTATAAAGTTAATAATGGTTCAAATGGAATATTTGTGGAGTATTATTTTGATGACAATTTACGATTAAATAAATATTTGAAACCATTAGTTAATAAAGGAGCAAAAAATGACATGAAAGTCACTGATGAAAATGTTTTAAAAGGTGATGTCATTTTCCCCTCCTTCCCCGAGCAAACTGTCATCGGTTCCTTCTTCCAAGAGCTGGATCAGCTCATTACCCTTCAACAGCGTGAGTGATTCCTACTTAATTGAGACTAGATAGTGATCGCATAATCAAATCAATATCTTGATTTTCAAGTTCTTGGATAATATGAAGGTATGTTTTTTGAGTAGTGGTCATGCTAGCATGCCCTAGTCGTCTAGCAACACTAGCAATTGAAACACCAGCAAAAAGCAGAAGTGAAGCATGGGTATGCCGCAGACCGTGTAAAGTAATCACGGGAACTTTGGCTTCCTTACATCTCTTCTCTAAGACGTTATTTATAGTAGAATTGTATATTTTCCCATGAACAAAGATAGGTTGTTCCAAAGGGAGATCACGCGTTAGTTCGGCAAATTGGATAACAGTTTGCCAATCTAATTGAATTTTTCGAACAGAAGAACGATTTTTCGTTGGTGCAAATTCTCCAACTTCTTTATAATTCCAAGTTTTATTAATACTGAGTAGTTGATGAGGAAAGTCAAAGTCAGCTGGTGTGATGCCCAGAGCTTCAGAAAAACGAATTCCAGTCTTAGCTGTTAGTAATATGAGCCAATCCCAGTTGAGATGATTAGATAGCTTTAAATGAGTTAAGAGTGTATGAAGTTCAAACTGATTGAGGTATTTTGGCTTCTTTTCTCGAGGATTTTTCCCTTTAATAATGGCCTTACGAGTAGGATCGTGAGTGATTAACCCTTCATCTACAGCATCCATAATCGCACTTTTAAGCTGATGGTGAAAATCCATTGTTGTGACACGTTCATGCTCTTTTGCGTAGTTATTGAGTAACTGTTGATAAACGATACGATTTACATCGCATAGTTTTAGATCAGGTGCTAGTTCTTGTAGCCAGTGCAGGGTCATTTTGTATTTTTGTAAAGTAACATTTCGGATGGCTCCTTCTTTGTAAATGGTAATCCATTGTTTGTAGTAGGTATGTAGGTAGTCGTTTGGAGTTATTTTAGCTAACATTTGGAAATTCCTTTCTAATAGGTTGGTGTATACTAATGGCTCGCCTCATTAGTATCATACTACTTTTATCAGCTGTTTAAAAATATGATTGTGGAGGGATAGCAAAAAACTCACAAGCAAGTTTCGCTCAGAATCTTGTTTGTGAGTTTTTCTTATTCATTCCTCGTACTCTCTCTCAAAGTCAGTCTGGTTCCCAGCATGGTTAGGCTAGGGATTTTGCGACCGTGTAGAACTTCCTTGTTAAGAATATCCATCCCTGCTCGGCCCATTTCCTCGGTATAGACAGTGATACTGGAGAGGGGGGGATAGACCTGCTTGGTCAGGCTAGTGTCGTTAAAAGAAATGAGGCTGACGCGGTCTGGTAGGCTGATTCCAGCTTCTTGAAGGGCACGAAGGGCACCGATGGCTAAACTATCGCTGGCTGCGAAAAAGGCTGGTGGGAGTTGTTCTCCTAGCTTGTGAATGGCCTCCTTCATCAAGTCATAGCCAGACTGGGCAGTAAAGCTCCCCTGAAAGACCAGTTCTTTATGGTAGATTCCATTTGCTTGGGTATAGTCTTTGAAATTCTCTAGCCGCTTATCCTGGATAATTTCTTCCTGGTCGGTTGTTTCCTCAAGGCCTGTGAGAATTCCAATACGGTTCATCCCTTGGCTGAGGAAATGGTCTACAACTTGTTTCACAGCAGTGTAAAAGTCAGTGATAATACAGGTATGACCTAGTGAGAGGGTGTCGCTGTCTATAAAGACTAAAGGTTTTTGGTATTCTTCAAAGGCGGCAATCTGATCTCGGCTAAATTTTCCGATGCAGAGAATGCCAATCACTTCCTCGCTGAGGGTAAAAGGATGATCGTTAAAATAGCGCAAGATATCATAGTCCAGTTCTTGGGCTCTTTTTTCAATACCGAGACGAATCTGATAGTAGTAGAGATCGTCCAACTCCCCTTGTTCGCTGACCCATTGGATAATGGCAATCTTTTGCTTGGGTTTGTGGGATTCGCCTGTCTTGAGGTGCTTAGTATAGCCCAGCTCTTCCGCGACAGTTAAAATACGGTGTCTGGTTTCTTCTGTAACAGATAGGCTCTGGTCGCGATTGAGGACACGAGATACGGTCGCGATAGAGACAGAGGCTAGCTGTGCGATATCTTTTAAGGTAGCCATAAATCCTCCTCCTTTTAGGTTAGTATATCATATTTTTCTGCTTTTTACTGATAGTTTAGTAAAAGTTTAGTAAAAAGGATTGACCTTGGTAAATCCCTTGGATACAATAGAAGAAAACGATTACACGTTAAGGCGACTTAACGAACAGTCAAAGGAGAATTTATATGACACAAGATCTTACTACTGAAGCCCTTCGCAAAGACTTTCTTGCCGTTTTTGGTCAAGAAGCAGACCAAACTTTCTTTTCACCAGGCCGTATCAATTTGATTGGTGAACACACGGATTACAATGGTGGACATGTTTTCCCAGCAGCTATTTCCTTGGGAACTTATGGGGCGGCTCGCAAACGTGACGACCAAGTTTTGCGTTTCTACTCAGCCAACTTTGAGGACAAGGGTATCATTGAAGTGCCTCTTACTGACCTCAAGTTTGAAAAAGAGCACAGCTGGACCAACTATCCAAAAGGGGTTCTTCATTTCTTGCAAGAAGCAGGTCATGTCATTGACAAAGGTTTTGATTTTTATGTCTTTGGGAATATCCCAAATGGTTCAGGTTTGTCATCATCAGCGTCCTTGGAACTCTTGACTGGTGTTGTGGCAGAGCATCTCTTTGGTTTAAAACTAGACCGTTTGGATTTGGTTAAAATCGGAAAACAAACAGAAAACAACTTTATTGGAGTCAACTCTGGTATCATGGACCAGTTTGCTATCGGTATGGGTGCTGACCAACGGGCCATTTACCTGGATACCAATACGTTAGAATATGACTTGGTGCCACTTGATTTGAAGGACAATGTTGTTGTTATCATGAACACTAATAAACGTCGTGAATTGGCGGACTCTAAGTACAATGAACGCCGTGCTGAGTGTGAAAAAGCTGTGGAAGAATTGCAAGCTGCCATGGATATTCAGACCTTGGGTGAATTGGATGAGTGGGCCTTTGACCAATATAGCTATCTGATTAAAGATGAAAATCGCTTAAAACGTGCTCGCCATGCTGTGCTTGAAAACCAACGTACCCTCAAAGCGCAAGCAGCTCTTCAGGCAGGTGATTTGGAAACCTTTGGTCGTTTGATGAATGCTTCTCACGTTTCTCTAGAACATGACTATGAAGTAACTGGCTTGGAATTGGATACCCTTGTTCACGCAGCTTGGGTACAAGAAGGTGTTCTCGGTGCTCGTATGACAGGAGCTGGTTTTGGTGGCTGTGCCATTGCCTTGGTGCAAAAAGATGCTGTTGAGGCCTTTAAGGAAGCTGTAGGCAAGCACTACGAGGAAGTCGTTGGATATGCTCCAAGCTTCTATATCGCTGAAGTTGCAGGTGGCACTCGCGTCCTTGACTAGTTAAAAGGAGGCTCTATCGTGACCTTAGTAGATAAATTTGTAACACACGTTATTGCTGAAAGTTCATTTGAGGAAATGGATCGCATCTACCTGACCAATCGTGTCTTAGCACGGGTGGGCGAAGGAGTTTTGGAAGTTGAGACTGATATGGATAAATTGATTGACCTCAAGGACCAGCTTGTTGAGGAAGCCGTTTGCATGGAAACGATTGAAGATAGTCTGGCTGCGCGCGAAATTCTCGGTGCTGACCTCATGGACTTGGTAACGCCGTGTCCGAGCCAGGTTAATCGTGACTTTTGGACAACCTATGCCCAGTCACCAGAGCAGGCAATTGCAGACTTCTACCAACTCAGTCAGAAAAATGACTACATCAAACTAAAGGCTATCGCAAAGAATATTGCTTATCGTGTTCCGTCTGACTACGGTGAACTAGAGATTACCATCAATCTCTCTAAGCCTGAAAAGGATCCAAAAGAGATTGCAGCAGCCAAGTTGGTGCAAGCTAGCAATTATCCTCAGTGTCAGCTTTGTCTAGAGAATGAGGGCTACCATGGTCGGGTCAACCACCCAGCTCGAAGCAACCACCGTATTATCCGTTTTGAAATGGCTGGGCAGGAGTGGGGCTTCCAGTATTCGCCCTATGCTTATTTTAATGAGCACTGTATTTTCTTAGACGGCCAGCACCGTCCCATGGCTATCAGCCGTCAGAGCTTTGAGCGTCTGCTGGCGATTGTAGAGCAGTTTCCAGGCTATTTTGCAGGTTCGAATGCCGACCTGCCAATCGTGGGAGGCTCTATTCTCACCCATGACCACTATCAGGGAGGCCGTCACGTATTTCCTATGGAATTGGCTCCCTTGCAAAAGACTTTCCGATTTGCTGGTTTTGAACAGGTCAAGGCTGGGATTGTCAAGTGGCCTATGTCAGTGCTTCGTTTGACTTCGGATTCCAAAGAGAATTTGATCAACTTGGCTGACAAGATTTTGCAGGAATGGCGGCAATATTCAGACTCTGAAGTACAGATTTTGTCAGAGACAGACGGGACACCACACCATACCATTACCCCCATTGCCCGTAAACGCGATGGACAGTTTGAGTTGGACTTGGTCTTGCGAGACAATCAGACATCGCCAGAGCATCCTGATGGCATCTATCATCCCCACAAGGATGTCCAACATATCAAGAAGGAAAATATCGGCTTGATTGAGGTCATGGGCTTGGCTATTTTGCCACCACGTCTGAAAGCAGAAGTGGAGCAAGTTGCCAGCTATCTTGTAGGCGATGATGAAGCAGTTGCCTCTTATCATCAGGAATGGGCAGACCAGCTCAAAGATCAACATCCGGACCTAGCGGATAAAGAAAAAGCCCTTGAAATCGTCAAGGACTCTGTGGGCGCTATTTTTGCGCGTGTTTTGGAGGACGCAGGGGTTTACAAGCAGACGGAACAAGGACAGGTAGCCTTTATGCGCTTTGTAGAACAGGTCGGAATTTTACCAGACTAGGAGCTTTCTCCTTGCACAGTCCTATAAAAAGTAGTATCATAGTGTCGTTTGAACTATCAGGAGGAAACGATGAAAGATTTTCATTTTGACGCTATATCGGCCTTTGAAAATTACGAAATAGAAAAAATGAGAGATGGTCATGTTGTGGTGACGACAAAAGTAGTGGACTCGTCGCTCAACTATTATGGCAATGCCCATGGTGGCTATCTCTTCACCCTTTGTGACCAAATCAGTGGTTTGGTAGTCATCTCTCTAGGGCTTGATGGAGTGACGCTCCAATCCTCTATCAACTACCTCAAGGCAGGAAAACTTGACGATGTACTGACCATTAAAGGAGAATGTGTCCATCATGGTCGCACAACTTGTGTCGTGGATGTCGATATTACCAATCAAGATGGCAGAAATGTCTGCAAGGCAACCTTCACCATGTTTGTCACGGGCCAACGGTCAGAAGATAGACAGGTAAGGATATAGAGAAACAAAAAAAGAGGCTCACACCTCTTTTTCTTATTTCTTTTTCCGGTTTAATACTGCATTGAGTACAATGGCGAGTAGGCTGGCTACGACGATTCCGTTTGAGAAGAACATTTGGAAGGCTGTCGGCATGCTGACAAAGAGATTACTATTGTTTAGACCTACACCTGCAGCGATGGATACAGCTGCGATAAGGAAGTTATGTTCATTGTTAGTAAAGTCAACGCGGGCGAGGATTTGCATCCCTTGAAGGGAAACAAAACCAAACATCACCAGCATGGCCCCTCCAAGGACAGGGCTTGGAATGGTTTGGGCGAGCGCGCCAAACTTAGGAAGGAGTCCAAGGAGGACTAGAAAACCAGCTGCGTAGTAGATTGGCAGGCGAGTCTTGATACCTGACAATTTAACCAAACCAACGTTTTGTGAAAATCCTGTGTAAGGGAAGGTGTTAAAGATTCCTCCGAGAAGTACGGCTAAACCTTCTGCACGGTAACCGTTACGCAGGCGCGTGCTGTCGATTGGGTCATTGGTGATATCAGACAAGGCCAGGTAAACACCAGTGGACTCAACCATAGAAACCGTTGCAATGATACACATCATGACAATAGATGAGATTTCAAAGGTTGGCATCCCAAAGTAGAGGGGAGTTGGGACATGGACAAGTGGTGCTGCCGCAACAGGGGAGAAATCAACCAAGCCCATGGTAGCAGCAATGGCAGTTCCAACAACCAGACCAATCAAAATGGAGATAGACTTGATGAATCCTTTGGTAAAGATGTTGATCAAGAGGATGATTAGAACAGTGATGGCTGCAAGCAAGAGACTTTGACCAGTTGGCTCTGGAACGTTATTTCCCATATTTCCAATAGCGACAGGAATCAAGGTTAAACCAATCGTGGTAATGACAGAGCCTGTTACGATAGAAGGGAAAAGATTAGCTACTTTTGAGAAGATGCCTGAAATCAGAACTACATAAATCCCTGAAACGATAAGGGCACCAAACATAGCACCGCTACCGTGACTCTGCCCAATCATAATCAAGGGAGCAACCGACTGGAAGGCAACCCCGAGAACGACTGGTAGTCCAATCCCAAAGTATTTGTTGAGTTGGAGTTGAAGGAAGGTGGCCACCCCACACATGAAGATATCTGTGGAGATTAGGTAGGTCAATTGCTCAGCTGAATAGCCCAGAGCTGTCGCAATCATGATGGGAACCAGGATGGATCCTGAGTACATGGCTAATAAGTGTTGCAAGCCAAGAACGGCTGCTTGTGAGTGTTTTTCTTGTTTTTGCATTAGAGATCTGCCTCCTTAAATACGACCTGACCATTTTCGAAACGATCCAAGCGAGCCAGTGATAGGACTGGATATCCTGCTTTTTCAAGCAAATCACGACCATCTTGGAAAGATTTTTCAATCACGATACCTATCGCTTCAACTTTTGCTCCGGCTTGTTCGATGATTTGGATCAAGCCTTTGGCCGCTTGGCCATTAGCAAGGAAATCATCGATAATCAAGACCTTGTCCTCAGGTGAGAGGAATTTTACAGCGATGGAAACGGTGCTGGTCACCTGCTTGGTAAAGGAGTAGACTTGGGCGGTTAAGATACCTTCGTTCATGGTGATGTTTTTAGCTTTCTTGGCGAAAATCATGGGAACGTTTAAGGCTTCAGCTGTAAAAACGGCTGGTGCAATGCCTGACGCTTCAATCGTTACAACCTTGGTAATGCCAGCAGAAGCGAATTTGTCCGCAAATACCTTACCAATCTCTCGCATCAAGCTAAAGTCAACTTGATGGGTTAAAAAGGAATCCACCTTGAGGATATTATCACCCAAGATATGCCCATCCTCGAGGATGCGCTCTTCTAATAATTTCATAAGACCTCCTAAAGTCTAAAAGATGCTTCATTTGCTTGTCTAAATGTTTCTAAAGTGATTTAGTTTGCTAATAATGTATATGTATAATACTAGTGCGAGCGAAGCGAGTTTTACTAGATATTTCCCGCTGTAGTGGTATCATAGACAATAATCTTGTTATTGTATATGACGGGATTTTTGAGAGTAAAATAGTTCGGGGAACTATTTTAGCCTAAGCCTAGAAATGAAAGAGCTAGGGGCTCAAAAATTAGGGATGAATTTCCGAAGGAAGTTGCTCCCGTCCGCACTAATTAAGGGAAATATTAAAAATATTTAGTTTACACTTAAAGGCGTGATTTAACAAAAATATTCAAAAAGGACTTACTTAATCCCCTAAGTAAGTCCTCAAAATAGGCATGGCCAAAACCATACCTTCAGCTGACATACTCATTGTTAGGTGTTCCGGCACCTTGTAGAAACGTCGTGCCAATTCACGACATAAACAAGTAAAATGATATTTAATTTTAAATAGGCTGTTGCCAATGTTTTTATTTTACACCAATTAGCTTTATAAATCAAATATTTTGTTAGCAAATAGATCATAAAAGCGAACGAATAAAAGGCTGCAATACTAGATAGTATTGTAGCCTTTTATTCTTCTATTCGCTAAATCTTAAAAAATAACCATCTGGATCCAAAACTGCAAATTCATGAGGATAGATATAATGATCTCCAACACGAAATGTTCTCTTAGTCAAAGGACGATAAATAGGATAGTTGGCTTCCAGCAGTTTTTGGTGGAGTTGAGGGACATCTTCAATGCCAAAGGAAATATTGACACCGCGCCCGAAAGGATAGGTTAGTTGGGCTAATTCTTCTGTGCTGCCTTCTTCTAGCATAAGTTGGCAGTCTTCAAGCGAGAGGAAGAGAAATTTCTCCTCTGGACGCTCGTATTCGACAGAAAATCCCAGCAAGTCGCAGTAGAAGTGGCGTGACTTTTCGAGGTCAGATACTACAAATTCAGGAATGACAGCTTGATAGTCCATTAGCTTTCTCCTTAGAGCTCAATTTCCAATACAATCGGCGTATGGTCTTGACGCGCACCCGAGTCAATCATGTCAGACTTGGTCACCTTGTCAGCCACGCGGTTGCTAGTGAGCCAGTAGTCGATTCTCCAGCCTGTATTGTTGATTTTAGAAGTCTTGCTACGTTGCGCCCACCAAGTGTAACGCTCAGGGACATCACTGTGAATGTGGCGGAAGGTGTCTGTAAATCCAGTTGCTAAAAGGTTGGTAAACCCAGCACGTTCCTCGTCTGTAAATCCAGGCGAACGGCGGTTGCTGGCAGGATTTGCAAGGTCGATTTCCTTGTGAGCTACGTTGTAGTCTCCAGTTGCAAGGACTGGTTTTTCTTTGTCTAGTTGCGCCAAATACTCAGCGTATTTGACATCCCAGACTTGGCGTTCTTCCAAGCGTTTGAGACCGTCGCCAGCGTTTGGTGTGTATACTTGGGTTACGAAAAATGTATCAAATTCCAAGGTGATGATGCGGCCTTCCAAGTCCATGGTAGAAGGAGCACCGATTTCTGGGAAGCTAATCGTTGGTGTGAGTTCTTTCTTATAGAGGAACATGGTTCCAGCGTAGCCTTTGCGAGCAGGTTCTTGAGAGGAACGCCAAGTGTTTTCATAACCTGGGAAGAGTTCTTCAAGTACTTCTAGGTGTTTCTTAGTAGGGCCCTTGGCAGAAAGCTTGGTTTCTTGGATAGCGATAATATCAGCATTTTCGGCTACCAAGATTTGTAGGACTTCTTGGGACAATTTCGCGCGAGCTGAGTCACTAGTTAGGGCTGCGTTGAGGGAATCAATATTCCATGAGATGAGTTTCATAAAGTTACCTTTTTCATTCAGATTATAGATTTTATTATACCAAAAAAAGGTCTATTTCCCCAACGTATGGCTTGAAAAATCACTCTCTTTCGTTTATAATTAAGAATGATTTTATGAAAGGGAGTGAAAATAAATGAAATTTTACTCATATGACTATGTACTTAGCCAAATCAGTCAGCAAAATGGCATCATGATTGGCTTTGGAATTGTTCTCCTAGCTATCACAGGATTTTTTGCTTTTAAAGCCTATCGAGATAAAAAGGGGACTAAGTTTCGGGAATTGGTCATGATTTTGGCCTTGACCTTGGTGGCCATGCTTTTGGTGACAATCTCAAAATACCAGACCAATCAAGCCTCTAACAACCAATTTCAAACTTCACTTCATTTCATAGAGGTTGTTTCCAAAGACTTGGGAGTGGATAAATCAGAAGTTTATGTCAATACTTCTGCAGCCACTGATGGAGCACTTATCAAGGTAGGTTCAAATTTCTATCGTGCCATGAACGGGAGCCAACCAGACAAGTATCTTTTAGAGAAATTAGAATTGCATCAAACAGACGCTATTGAATTGGTGGAGGTAAACAAATGACACTCAATTATATGGAAATTTTAATCAAACTGGCCTTGGGTCTTTTCTCTCTTGTTTTTGTTATTAATGTGACAGGAAAGGGGAATCTAGCACCTAACTCTGCTACAGACCAAATTCAGAACTATGTTCTTGGTGGTATCATCGGTGGGGTGATTTACAATAGTTCAATCAGCATTCTGCAGTACGCAGTGATTTTGATGATGTGGACGATTTTGGTCTTGACCCTCAAGTGGCTCAATAACAATGTTCGTTTTGTCAAACGCTTGATTGATGGAAAACCAACTCTCCTTATCAAAAATGGGCAGATTGACCCAGAAGCCTGTCGTTCAGTTGGTTTGTCTGCAGCAGAAGTTGCTCTCAAACTTCGTAGCCAAGGAATTTTCCAGATGAAACAGGTCAAACGAGCTGTGCAGGAGCAAAATGGCCAACTCATCGTGATCCAAATGGGAGATGAAAATCCTAAGTATCCAGTTGTGACTGACGGTGTGATCCAAGTCGATGTTTTGGAATATATTGGCCGTAGCGAAGAGTGGTTGCTTGATAATCTCAGCAAACAAGGGCATGACAATGTGGCCAATATCTTTATCGCTGAGTATGACAAGGGTGCTGTCACAGTTGTAACCTATGAATAAGAAAAACCTGGGGTCTTGGCCTCAGGTTTCAATTTGCAATCAGAAAGGGATTTTATGTCCATTATTCAAAAACTTTGGTGGTTTTTCAAGTTAGAAAAACGCCGTTATCTAGTCGGGATTGTGGCCCTGGTTTTGGTTTCCGTCCTCAACCTCATTCCCCCCATGGTTATGGGGCGGGTGATTGATGCCATTACATCGGGGCAATTAACCCATCAGGACCTCCTTCTTAATCTATTTTATCTGCTGCTGGCAGCCTTTGGGATGTACTATCTGCGCTATGTTTGGCGCATGTATATCCTTGGAACTTCCTACCGTCTGGGGCAGATTATGCGCTCTCGATTGTTTGAGCATTTCACAAAAATGTCGCCAGCCTTTTATCAGACCTATCGAACTGGAGACCTGATGGCACACGCCACCAATGATATCAATGCCCTAACTCGTCTCGCAGGTGGAGGAGTCATGTCAGCAGTGGATGCTTCCATCACGGCGCTGGTGACTTTGCTGACCATGCTTTTTAGTATTTCATGGCAAATGACCCTAGTTGCCATTTTACCCTTACCTTTCATGGCTTATGCGACCAGTCGTCTAGGGAGAAAGACCCACAAGGCCTTTGGCGAATCCCAAGCTGCCTTTTCCGAACTTAATAACAAGGTACAGGAGTCTGTATCAGGTATTAAAGTGACCAAGTCTTTCGGTTACCAGGCGGACGAGTTGAAGTCCTTTCAGGCAGTCAATGAATTGACCTTCCAGAAGAACCTGCAAACCATGAAATACGATAGTCTCTTTGACCCTATGGTTCTCTTATTTGTTGGTTCATCCTATGTGTTAACCCTCTTGGTCGGCTCCTTGATGGTTCAGGAGGGACAGATTACAGTTGGTAATCTAGTTACCTTTATCAGCTACTTGGATATGCTAGTTTGGCCTCTTATGGCCATCGGCTTCCTCTTTAATATTACCCAGCGAGGGAAGGTTTCTTACCAGAGAATTGAGGAACTTTTGTCTCAGGAATCACCTGTACAGGACCCTGAGTTTCCTTTAGATGGAATTGAAAACGGGCGCTTGCAGTATGCCGTTGATAGTTTTGCATTTGAAAATGAGGAAACACTGACAAATGTTCACTTTAGTTTGGAAAAAGGGCAAACTCTGGGATTGGTCGGGCAAACAGGCTCTGGAAAAACGTCCTTGATTAAGCTCCTCTTGCGTGAGTACGATGTGGATAAGGGAGCCATTTATCTAAACGGTCACGATATTCGCGATTATCGTCTGACAGATCTTCGTAGTCTTATGGGCTATGTTCCTCAGGACCAGTTCCTCTTTGCGACTTCGATTTTAGACAATATCTGCTTTGGTAATCCTGACCTGCCTTTATCAGAAGTCGAGGAAGCGACTAAGCTAGCTCAAGTTTATCAAGACATTGTAGACATGCCTCAGGGATTTGAGACCATTATCGGTGAAAAGGGAGTCAGTCTTTCTGGTGGTCAAAAGCAGCGTCTGGCCATGAGTCGGGCGATGATTTTAGATCCAGATATCTTGATTTTGGATGATTCTTTGTCGGCCGTGGATGCCAAGACAGAATATGCGATTATTGACAACCTTAAGGAGACGCGAAAGGACAAGACAACCATTATTACGGCTCATCGCCTGAGTGCAGTTGTCCATGCAGATCTAATCTTGGTTCTGCAAAATGGTCAAATTATCGAACGAGGCACACACGAAGACTTGCTAGCTTTGGATGGCTGGTATGCCCAAACCTACCAGTCTCAGCAGCTGGAAATGAAAGGAGAAGAAGATGCAGAATAAGAAAGAACAATGGACTGTATTGAAGCGCTTGATGTCCTATCTCAAGCCTTACGGCCTCCTGACCTTTTTGGCACTCAGTTTTCTCCTAGCGACGACGGTCATTAAAAGTGTCATTCCCCTTGTGGCTTCCCACTTTATCGACCAGTATCTGAGTAATCTTAACCAACTAGCCATTACCGTTTTGCTGGCCTACTATGGCCTTTATATTCTACAAACTGTAGTTCAGTATGTCGGTAATCTTCTCTTTGCGCGGGTATCCTACAGTATCGTTAGGGATATTCGTCGCGATGCCTTTGATAATATGGAGAAGCTGGGCATGTCTTACTTTGACAAGACGCCAGCAGGCTCTATTGTCTCTCGTTTGACAAATGACACCGAGACGATCAGTGATATGTTTTCGGGGATTTTATCCAGCTTTATTTCAGCAGTTTTCATCTTTCTGACAACTCTGTATACCATGTTGGTATTGGATTTTCGTTTGACAGCTTTAGTCTTGCTCTTTCTCCCCTTGATTTTCCTTTTGGTCAATCTCTATCGAAAAAAATCAGTGAAAATCATTGAGAAAACCAGAAGTCTCTTGTCAGATATCAATAGCAAGCTGGCCGAAAACATCGAGGGAATCAGAATAATCCAGGCCTTTAATCAAGAGAAGCGCCTACAGTCAGAGTTTGATGAAATCAACCAAGAACACTTGGTCTATGCCAACCGTTCTGTAGCCTTGGATGCCCTCTTTTTGCGCCCTGCCATGAGTTTGCTGAAACTTTTAGGTTATGCTGTCTTGATGGCCTATTTTGGCTACCGTGGGCTTTATCTGGGAATAACAGCAGGAACTATGTATGCCTTTATCCAGTACATCAATCGTCTCTTTGACCCCTTGATTGAGGTGACGCAAAACTTTTCAACCCTTCAAACTTCTATGGTTTCTGCAGGCCGTGTTTTTGCCTTGATTGATGAGAGGACCTATGAACCCCTTCAAAAGGATAGCCAAGCAAAGATTACAGAAGGCAATATTCGTTTTGAACATGTGTGTTTCTCATATGATGGCAAACACCCGATTCTGGATGACATTTCTTTTTCAGTTAACAAGGGGGAAACCATTGCCTTTGTAGGTCATACAGGTTCGGGGAAATCATCTATTATCAATGTCCTCATGCGTTTTTATGAATTTCAGTCAGGCCGAGTTCTCTTGGATGGTGTGGATATTAGGGACTACAGTCAGGAAGAGCTGAGAAAGAACATCGGTCTGGTCTTGCAGGATCCCTTCCTCTATCATGGGACTATCAAGTCCAATATCGCCATGTACCAAGACATTAGTGATGATCAGGTCCAGGCTGCGGCTGCCTTTGTCGATGCAGATTCCTTTATTCAGGAGCTTCCGCAGGGTTATAATGCACCTGTATCTGAGCGTGGTTCGAGCTTTTCTACTGGCCAACGCCAGCTTCTTGCCTTTGCCAGAACAGTTGCTAGTCAACCTAAAATCCTGATTTTGGATGAAGCGACAGCCAATATTGATTCGGAAACAGAAAGTTTGGTTCAAGATTCCCTAGCTAAGATGAGACAGGGTCGGACGACCATTGCTATTGCTCATCGCCTTTCGACCATCCAAGACGCCAACTGTATCTACGTTTTGGACAAGGGGCGCATCATCGAGAGTGGAACCCATGAGGAACTCTTGGACTTGGGAGGAACCTATCACAAGATGTATAGCTTGCAGGCAGGGGCTCTTACCTAAAGAAGAATTCCTTTAAATTACAGATTTCTTGCACCGCCTTTTCCATTTTGTGGTATAATGAAAAATGTTGACAAATAGTATAATAAAAACAAAGGAGAAACAGCATGCTGAAATGGGAAGACTTGCCCGTGGAAATGCAATCAAGCGAGGTTGAGTCTTATTACCAGCTTGTCTCTAAAAGGAAGGGGTCGCTGATTTTCAAGCGTTGCCTGGATTGGGTTCTGGCCCTGTTTTTGCTACTTTTGACTTCTCCCGTCTTTCTTATCTTGAGCATTTGGATCAAGTTGGATAGCAAGGGACCAGTCATTTATAAGCAAGAGCGCGTGACCCAGTATAACCGTCCGTTCAAGATTTGGAAGTTCCGTACCATGGTAACGGATGCGGATAAAAAAGGAAGTCTGGTGACTTCTGCTAACGATAGTCGCATTACCAAGGTGGGAAATTTTATTCGCCGTGTGCGCTTGGACGAACTGCCTCAGTTGGTCAATGTTCTTAAAGGCGAAATGTCCTTTGTTGGGACAAGGCCTGAAGTGCCACGTTACACAGAGCAGTATAGTCCTGAAATGATGGCGACCTTGCTCTTGCCGGCAGGAATCACCTCTCCAGCCAGCATCAACTACAAGGATGAGGATACGATCATCAGTCAAATGACGGAGAAAGGTCTAACGGTTGATCAGGCCTATGTCGAACACGTCCTACCTGAAAAGATGCGCTATAACCTCGCCTATCTCCGAGAGTTTAGTTTCCTTGGAGACATCAAAATCATGTTTCAAACCGTGTTTGAGGTACTAAAATAAAGTAGTCATGAGAAAATGAGTACAGATAAAAGGAGCAAATCAATGCCAAATTACAATATTCCATTTTCACCACCCGATATTACAGAAGCAGAAATTGCTGAAGTAGCGGATACCCTTCGTTCTGGTTGGATCACAACAGGTCCGAAGACAAAAGAACTGGAGCGTCGCTTGTCTCTTTACACACAGACACCTAAGACTGTCTGTCTCAACTCTGCGACTGCGGCTCTTGAGTTGATTTTACGTGTTTTGGAAGTGGGACCAGGTGATGAAGTCATCGTTCCAGCCATGACCTATACAGCTTCATGTAGTGTCATCACACACGTGGGAGCAACACCTGTCATGGTGGATATCCAAGCAGATACTTTTGAAATGGACTATGACTTGCTTGAGCAAGCCATTACTGAGAAAACTAAGGTGATCATCCCAGTAGACCTTGCAGGGATTGTTTGCGACTATGACCGTTTGTTCCAAGTCGTGGAGAAGAAACGGGACCTCTTTACTGCATCAAGCAAGTGGCAAAAAGCCTTTAACCGTATCGTGATTGTCTCTGATAGTGCCCATGCTTTGGGATCAACTTATAAAGGACAACCTGCTGGTTCTATCGCTGACTTTACTTCCTTCTCATTCCATGCCGTTAAGAACTTTACAACTGCTGAGGGAGGAAGTGCGACTTGGAAGGCCAATCCAGCTATTGACGATGAAGAGATGTACAAGGAATTCCAGATTCTTTCGCTTCATGGTCAAACTAAGGATGCTCTTGCTAAGATGCAACTGGGCTCATGGGAATACGATATAGTCACACCAGCCTACAAGTGCAATATGACAGATATCATGGCTTCTCTTGGTTTGGTACAATTGGACCGTTACCCAGCTTTGCTACAACGTCGTAAGGACATCGTGGACCGCTATGATCGTGGTTTTGCGGGTACTCGTATTCACCCACTTGCACACAAGACTGATACGGTCGAATCTTCACGCCACCTCTACATCACTCATGTAGAAGGAGCAAGTTTAGAAGAACGCAACCTTATCATCCAAGAATTGGCCAAAGCAGGAATTGCAAGTAATGTTCACTACAAACCGCTTCCGCTCTTGACAGCCTATAAGAATCTTGGCTTTGATATGGCAGATTATCCAAGAGCCTATGCCTTCTTTGAAAATGAAATCACGCTCCCACTTCATACAAAATTAAGCGATGAAGAAGTTGATTACATCGTTAAGACTTTGGTGAGAATTTCCGAAGAAATCCTCGATTCTGGAAAAAAATCATAAAAAATCTTGACAAAAAGCGGACAATAACATATAATATTCTCAATAAATCAGAAAAGTAGTTATTTTTGATCTTCAGGGAGCCTGTGGTGATTGTGAACAGGTGGTTGGAAGTAGTGAAAGTGGGCTGATTTTAAAAATGAATTTGAAACAATAAAAATTCGGTGCGCACACCTTACAGTGCAACTTGTTGTTAGACAAGGTAGAGATGTAAAGGGGATAGTCCCTTTATAATTGAGGTGGCACCGCGTTACTAACGCCCTCACACAGAAGTAGATTCTGTGTGTGGGCTTTTTTCTTTCGGTCATTTTGTTTATCTTTTATTAGGGCGTTAAGTCGCTTTGATGAACTTGAGTTCTATCTGCAGCTCCTTGCCTACTACTAAAAGCAAACAAAACGGCCGGATTAATATGGAAAGAGGAAATTTTTATGACAACTAAAGGATATTTTGGACAATTTGGTGGTAGTTTTGTACCGGAGCCGATTCAGGCTTTGTTGGATGAGTTAGAAGTGACATTTGACAAATACAAGGATGATCCAGAATTTTTGGCAGAATTTCGCCATTACTTGAAGGATTATTCAGGTCGTGAAACACCGCTCTATTTTGCAGAAAGTTTGACAGACCACCTAGGTGGAGCTAAGATTTATCTCAAGCGCGAAGACCTGAACCACCTTGGTTCTCACAAGCTTAACAACGTTCTAGGTCAAATCCTTCTTGCCAAACGTATGGGCAAAAAACGAGTGATCGCAGAAACAGGAGCTGGTCAGCACGGTGTTGCGACAGCAGCTGCTGCAGCCAAGTTTGGTATGGCCTGTGATGTCTATATGGGGGCAGAGGATGTGGAGCGTCAACGTCTCAATGTTTTCCGTATGGAGATGATGGGAGCAACTGTTCACGCAGTTGAAACGGGAACGCGAACTCTCAAGGATGCGGTTGATGCAGCCTTTGGAGCATGGATGAATGACCTTGAAGCCTTCTACGTTTTGGGATCTGCTGTAGGACCTCATCCTTATCCTACCATTGTTCATGAATTCCAAAAGGTCATCAGTGAAGAATCTCGTCGCCAAATCTTGGAAAAAGAAGGCCGTTTACCAGACTACGTCATTGCCTGTGTAGGTGGTGGTTCCAATGCTATCGGTGCTTTTTCGCAGTATGTGGCTGATGAAGAAGTCAAATTGGTTGGGGTCGAAGCTGCCGGTCATGGACTTGACACAGACAAGCATGCAGCCACTATGACAAAAGGTAGTGTCGGAATTGTCGATGGTATGAAGACCTATGCAGTCTTTAAGGAAGACGGAGAGCTGGCGCCAGTTTACTCTATCTCAGCTGGTTTGGACTATCCAGGGGTTGGCCCAGAACACGCCTACTTCAAAGATTCTGGCCGCGTAGAATACGTAGCAGCGACAGACGAAGAAGCTGTTCAAGCCTTGCTCCTTCTTAGTAAGACAGAAGGGATTATCCCAGCGATTGAAAGTTCACACGCCATCGCAGAAGCGGTTAAACGTGCACCGAAACTAAGTAAAGATGACATTATCATCATCAATGTCTCTGGTCGTGGAGACAAGGACGTAGCTGCTATTGCAGACTACCTAGAAGCTAAAAAATAAGAGATGGAAAAATTACAGTCTTTTCTCTCACAGAGAGCTTGTGGTTGCTGGAAACAAGCAGAGAAAGCTGTAAGGTTGGGTCCATCTGAAACGAGAGAAGAAAACATAATTCTCAAGGGAGTGCCCTTTATCGCACAGCCTGTTACAGGAAGGTTCTGAGACAGGAATGAGAGATAGGAGAAATCCTATAATTGAGGTGGCACCGCGAATTTCGTCCTCACGCAAGTTATTTTGCGTGGGGATTTTTCATACAGTCGCCACGGACTAGAAGTAGAACTGAAAGGGAAATTACAATGGAACGAATCATTCATGGAGATGTCTTATCACCAATCTTGGCTTACATGCGTCTAAAGGGGCAACACAAGGTTATTTTAGAGAGTATTCCGAGAGACAAGGAAACAGCTCGTTTTTCTATCTTAGCCTATAATCCAGTTTTTGAGATTAAGTTTGAAAATGGAATCCTTTATCAAAATGGTCAAGTGATTGATCGGGATCCTTTGGATTTCCTTTATGAAGTGACTCATAAGAGCCAGCACCATTCAGATCTACCTTTTGGTGGGGGAGCTATTGGCTTTGTCGGTTACGATATGATTTCGCTCTATGAAGAAATTGGTCAAATTCCTGAGGATACCATTGGGACGCCAGACATGCATTTCTTTGTCTATGAGAGTTACATGGTCTTTGACCACAAGAAGGAAAAAATCCATGTCATAGAGGATGCTCTCTATAGTGATCGCAGTCAAGAAGATTTGGAAGAATCCTTGAACCAAGTGCTTGAGGAATTACGAATTCCTGCTTCAAATGAATTTGAAGATTTGGATCTATCTCCGCTGAACTTCAAACCGCATATCGCTCCTCAGAAGTTTGAGCAAATGGTGGAAACAGCTCGCGACTTGATTCGTAATGGTGATATGTTCCAATGCGTGCTTAGCCAGCGTTTCTCAGCAGAAGTTACTGGAAATCCATTTGACTTCTACAGAAATCTCCGCGTGACCAATCCATCTAATTACCTTTATTTCTATGATTTTGGGGATTATCAAATCATCGGTGCTAGTCCAGAAAGTTTGGTTTCTGTCAAAAATGGCATCGTAACTACCAATCCGATTGCAGGTACGCGACCAAGAGGAGCTACGGATGAAGAGGACAAGGCCTTGGCGACAGACCTCCTGTCTGATGAGAAGGAAACAGCAGAACATCGAATGTTAGTAGACTTGGGACGTAACGATATTGGCCGCATCTCTGAAACGGCAAGTGTTCAAGTCACCAAGTATATGGAAGTGGAGCTCTTCCGCTATGTCATGCATTTGACCAGCGTGGTGAAAGGGCGTTTGCTTCCAGAACTCACTGCCATGGATGCCTTGAAAGCTACACTTCCAGCTGGAACAGTTTCAGGAGCACCAAAGATTCGGGCCATGAGACGGATCTATGAACTGGAAACAGAAAAACGTGGTGTATACGCAGGAGCAATCGGCTACTTGTCTGCGACGGGTGATATGGATTTGGCCATCGCCATCCGAACCATGATTCTTAAAAATCAAAGAGCCTATGTGCAGGCTGGGGCAGGGATTGTCTATGACTCTATCGCCCAAAACGAATACCAAGAAACCATTAACAAGGCTAAATCTATGACTAGAATTGGAGAACTAAGACCATGATTTTATTGATTGACAACTATGATTCTTTTACTTATAACTTGGCGCAATACATCGGGAATTTTGCAGAAGTGCAGGTTTTGAGAAATGATGATCCCAAGCTGTATGAAGAAGCTGAAAAAGCAGATGGTCTGGTCTTTTCTCCTGGTCCAGGTTGGCCAATTGATGCCGGAAAGATGGAAGACATGATTCGTGACTTTGCAGGTAAGAAGCCAATTCTAGGTATTTGTTTGGGTCACCAAGCTATCGCAGAAGTCTTTGGTGGGAAGCTGGGCTTGGCTCCAAAAGTCATGCATGGGAAACAGAGCCATATCAGCTTTGAAGCGCCATCTGTTCTCTATCAAGGCATTGAGGATGGTCGTCCAGTCATGCGTTACCACAGTATTTTGATTGAAGAAATGCCTGAAGACTTTGAAGTGACAGCTCGTTCGACTGATGACCAAGCTATTATGGGAATTCAACACAAAAGCCTGCCGATTTATGGCTTCCAGTACCATCCAGAAAGTATCGGAACGCCAGATGGCTTGTCTTCTATTCAGAATTTTATCGAGAAGGTTGTAAAGTGAGGAAACTAGGATGAAAGAGATTATTGAAAAACTAGCAAAATTTGAACATTTATCAGGTGTGGAAATGACGGATGTCATTGAGCGTATCGTAACTGGGCGTGTAACTGAGGCGCAGATTGCTTCTCTCCTCTTGGCCCTTAAGATGAAGGGGGAAACACCTGAAGAGCGCACAGCCATTGCTCAAGTCATGAGAGGGCATGCTCAACACATTCCAACTGAGATTCATGATGCCATGGACAACTGTGGTACTGGTGGAGACAAGTCTTTCAGCTTTAACATTTCCACAACTGCAGCCTTTGTCTTGGCTGGTGGCGGTGTTCACATGGCCAAGCACGGAAACCGTTCGATTTCTTCTAAATCAGGTTCTGCAGATGTCCTTCAAGCCTTGGGCATCAATCTTGACCTCAAACCAGCTGAACTAGGTAAGGTCTTTGATAAAACTGGCATCGTCTTTCTCTTTGCTAAAAATATGCATCCAGCTATGAAATACATCATGCCAGCTCGTTTGGAATTGGGGATTCCAACGATTATGAACTTGACTGGTCCACTGATTCACCCAATGGCCTTGGAAACACAGCTTCTTGGGATTAGTCGTCCAGAACTGCTAGAAAGTACAGCTCAGGTTTTGAAAAATATGGGTCGCAAACGTGCTATCGTAGTTGCTGGACCAGAAGGCTTGGATGAAGCTGGCTTGAACGGAACAACCAAGATTGCTCTTCTTGAAAATGGCGAAATCACCTTGTCAAGTTTCACTCCAGAGGATTTGGGGATGAAACACTACGCTATCGAAGATATCCGTGGAGGGAATGCTCAGGAAAATGCAGAGATTTTGCTTAGCGTTCTTCAAAACGAACCAAGTCCATTCTTGGAAACGACAGTCTTGAATGCTGGTCTTGGTTTCTATGCCAATGGTAAGGTAGCTAGTATCAAGGAAGGAGTTGCCTTGGCCCGTCAAGTGATTGCTAGTGGTAAGGCCCTAGAAAAACTCAGACTGTTACAGGAGTATCAAAAATGAGTCAGGAATTTTTAGCACGAATTTTGGAGCAGAAGGCTCATGAGGTCGAGCAGATGGAGCTGGAGGAAGTCCAGCCCCTACGCCAGACCTATCGCCTAGCTGAATTTTTGAAGAATCACCAAGATCGTTTACAGGTAATCGCTGAAGTCAAGAAGGCTAGCCCTAGTCTGGGAGATATCAATCTCGATGTGGATATTGTGCAACAGGCCCAGACTTATGAAGCAAATGGAGCAGTGATGATTTCGGTTTTGACAGATGAGATTTTCTTTAAAGGGCATTTGGATTATCTACGGGAGATTTCCAGTCAAGTAGAGATTCCGACGCTCAACAAGGACTTTATCATCGATGAAAAACAAATCATCCGCGCTCGCAATGCCGGCGCGACAGTTATCTTGCTCATCGTGGCTGCCTTGTCAGAAGAACGCCTCAAGGAACTGTATGACTACGCGACAGAGCTTGGTCTGGAAGTCTTGGTGGAAACTCACAATCTAGCTGAACTAGAGGTAGCCCACAGACTGGGTGCTGAGATTATTGGGGTTAATAACCGCAACTTGACCACCTTTGAAGTCGACTTGCAGACCAGTGTAGACTTGGCCCAGTACTTTAAGGAAGGTCGCTATTACATTTCTGAATCTGCTATTTTCACAGGGCAGGATGCAAAACGAGTAGCACCATACTTTAACGGAATTTTGGTGGGAACAGCTCTCATGCAGGCAGAAGATGTAGCCCAGAGAATCAAGGAGTTGCAGATTGACAAAGGTTAAGATTTGTGGACTATCGACCAAAGAAGCGGTAGAGACAGCCGTATCAGCAGGGGCAGACTACATCGGTTTTGTCTTCGCACCCAGTAAAAGACAGGTGACCTTGGAAGAGGCTACAGAGCTGGCAAAGCTCATTCCTGTGAACGTTAAGAAGGTTGGCGTATTTGTTTCACCAAGTCGGGCAGAACTGCTAGAAGCGATTGACAAAGTTTGCTTGGACTTGGTTCAAGTTCATGGTCAGGTAGCAGATGATTTGTTTGAGGATTTGCCTTGCGCTAGCATTCAGGCGGTGCAGGTGGATGGAAATGGTCATGTCCCCAATTCTCAGGCAGACTATTTACTCTTTGATGCTCCTGTAGCAGGGAGTGGACAGACTTTTGACTGGGGTCAACTAGATACGTCTGGACTAGCCCAGCCATTTTTCATCGCAGGTGGGCTTAATGAAGACAATGTAGAAGAAGCAATTCAACACTTTACTCCCTATGCAGTAGATGTATCGAGTGGAGTGGAGACAGATGGACAGAAAGATCAGGAAAAGATTAGAAGATTTATAGAGAGGGTAAAGCATGGCATATCAAGAACCAAATAAAGATGGATTTTACGGAAAATTCGGCGGACGTTTCGTCCCAGAAACATTGATGACAGCAGTTTTGGAGTTGGAAAAAGCTTATCGTGAAAGTCAGGCAGACCCAAGCTTCCAAGAGGAATTGAACCAACTTTTGCGCCAGTATGTAGGACGTGAAACACCTCTTTACTACGCAAAAAACTTGACCCAGCATATTGGCGGAGCCAAGATTTATCTCAAACGGGAAGATCTCAACCATACAGGGGCCCACAAGATTAACAATGCCTTGGGACAGGTTCTTCTAGCTAAACGTATGGGCAAAAAGAAAATCATCGCTGAAACTGGTGCTGGTCAGCACGGCGTGGCAACTGCAACTGCTGCGGCCCTCTTTAACATGGAATGTACCATCTACATGGGTGAGGAAGATGTCAAACGTCAGGCTCTTAATGTCTTCCGTATGGAGCTTTTGGGAGCTAAGGTTGAGGCTGTGACAGATGGTTCGCGCGTGCTCAAGGATGCGGTTAATGCAGCCCTTCGTTCATGGGTTGCTAATATCGACGATACCCACTATATCCTTGGTTCTGCCTTGGGGCCTCATCCTTTCCCAGAAATCGTTCGTGACTTCCAAAGTGTCATCGGTCGAGAGGCTAAACAACAGTACCGTGACTTGACCGGCCAAGATTTGCCAGATGCCCTAGTAGCTTGTGTTGGTGGTGGTTCTAATGCTATCGGACTCTTCCATCCCTTTGTAGAAGATGAGTCTGTTGCCATGTATGGGGCTGAAGCAGCAGGGCTTGGTGTGGACACGGAGCATCACGCAGCGACCTTGACCAAGGGTCGTCCGGGTGTCCTCCACGGTTCTCTCATGGATGTGCTCCAAGATGCTCATGGTCAAATTCTTGAAGCCTTCTCTATCTCAGCAGGTTTGGACTATCCTGGTATCGGTCCAGAACATTCTCACTACCACGATATCAAACGTGCCAGCTATGTTCCTGTGACTGACGAGGAAGCCTTGGAAGGATTCCAACTCTTGTCTCGTGTGGAAGGGATTATTCCAGCCTTGGAATCTAGCCATGCGATTGCCTTCGCGGTGAAATTGGCCAAAGAACTTGGTCCAGACAAGTCAATGATTGTCTGCCTATCCGGTCGTGGGGACAAGGATGTAGTTCAAGTCAAAGACCGCTTGGAAGCAGATGCAGCAAAGAAGGGAGAAGCCCATGCCTAAGACACTAACAGAAAAATTGAATGCTATCAAAGCAGCTGGAAAAGGAATTTTCGTTCCCTATATCATGGCTGGAGACCATGAGAAAGGTTTGGATGGTCTCGCTGAAACAATCCACTTTTTAGAAGATTTGGGTGTTTCAGCTATTGAAGTGGGTATTCCCTTTTCAGACCCTGTTGCAGATGGACCTGTGATCGAAGAAGCAGGCTTGCGCAGTCTAGCTCATGGAACTTCTACCCAGGCTTTGGTTGAAACCTTGAAAACCATTCAAACAGAAATTCCTCTTGTCATTATGACCTACTTCAATCCCCTCTTTCAGTATGGTGTGGACAAATTTGTCAAAGATTTGGCAGATACAACTGTTAAGGGATTGATTATCCCAGACCTGCCTCATGAGCATGCCAACTTTGTAGAGCCTTTTTTGGCAGACACAGATATCGCCTTGATTCCCCTAGTTAGTTTGACCACAGGACTTGAGCGCCAAAAAGAGTTGATTAAGGGAGCTGAAGGATTCGTCTATGCCGTTGCTGTCAATGGGGTAACAGGAAAATCAGGAAATTACCGTGCAGACTTGGACAAGCACCTGGCACAATTGCATCAAGTAGCTGACATCCCAGTCTTGACAGGTTTTGGTGTGTCTAGTCAAGAAGATGTAGAACGCTTTAATGCGGTATCAGATGGTGTTATCGTTGGTTCGAAAATTGTAAAAGCTCTCCACCAAGGAGAGCCGATTGAGGACTTTATCAAACAAGCAGTAGCTTACCAAAAATAATCAAACAAACAGCAAGTAAGAGGAAAGGCACAAACGGCAGTCTTTCCTTTTTCTTTTGAGGGTATAAGTTCATGAATGACAGTTGAATATTAGTTTGGGTATTGCTTATGAATGGTATCTATATAGTTGGTGAAATGTTTCAGGAAATGCTTAGGAGATATAACAGTGATGTATTTTCCAAAAGCAAGCAAGGTATTGTATCCCCAATCATTGTCGTTTAACGGATAAGTAATCTCGTAAATATCGCTATTAATAGGTTTTATGGCATTATAGCCTAAGAGTTCCACAAATCGATCAAGAACAATTTTCTGGACATGCAGGATGACAGGTACTTTGTTTTCATTCATCCAAGCACCACCATCATAGGGAAGTGGTGTAAAATGTCTTTTTGAAAAAGTATCGGAGAGAGTAAGTTCACTAATTCTAGCAACTTTAAAAACAGAAAAACGCGCTTTATCAGTATCGTAGGCATCCATATACCAACTCCGGTCCTTATAGACAATACGGTAAGGCTCACAATTTTTTTGACTCACCAGTCCTTGTGAATTAATATAGGAAAATTTTATTTTTACTCTACCTCTGATAGCTTCCAATAACTTAAAAATCAAAGTTCGTATTTCCAAGTTCCCTTGAGATAGAGATAAATCAATTTCGAAATCAGAGTATGTATTGGTAGCATTTAATTTCAATATAGCATTGAAAGTAGAGGCATCTTCCAATACTTGATAACGGCTTTTTAAACCAGATTCGATAGAAAGCCGTTCGGATTGGGTCAGGGGAGGTTTGTCAGTTTGGAAGTCTTCCATAAGAAAAATGCCTCCATTTTTTCCTTTCATTACATAGAGAGGAATGCCTGCAAGAGATAAATCATCAATATCTCTCATAATAGTTCGTGTGCTGACTTTAAAAAGTTCTGATAATTCTTTAGCTGTTGTTTTTCGTTTATTTGCTAAATGAGAAATAATCCCCATTTGACGGTCAATTTTCATAATTTTCTCCTTAAATATGACAGATAGTTGTCATATTACTTTCGTTATGATTATACCATAAAGAAAGGAGTTCATATAATGAAACATCAAACTAAACCATCGTTTACCTTAGTTGGCAAGAGTATTTTGATAGAAGGAACTACAGTTCATGAACATCACTATTCTAAAGAGAAAACGGCATTCTATACTCAGTTATTTAAAGAAGGAATGCTAGGAAAATTGATGCCCCATTCTCTAGATAAAAGAGGCTATGCTTTGATAGTTCCTCATAAAGATGGTATACAATACTACGCAGGAGTTGCGGCAAATGATGCTGTGGCAGGTTACGAAAGCATTCTTGTCCCAGAGAAAGATTATTTAGTAAGCTCAGCCAGTGGTGATAAATCAAGACTCTTGTTTGATAAATTGGAGGATAACTTTTTTGAGGGAGAATATAGTTCGCTTTACAATGATGGAATTATCTTAGAAATACTTTTAAACGGTAATCCCATGGATGCAGAAGTTGAGCTTTGGGTTCCCAATTCAACAAACTAATAAGAACTGATAGAAAATTATTATAGTCGCAGCAAGTAAGAGGAAAGGCACGAAAGGAAGTCTTTCCTTTTTCTTTTGCGAAAGAAAGGCTAAAATCCCTGCCGCAGAAGCAAACTGGATCAAGATGAGTAATTCTGTCGCGCTAAAGATGAGAGCACAAGAAGCCAGAAATAGAAAATCCCCTGCTCCCATGCGGATATCGATAAAATGAGCTAAAATTCCAAGGGCAAGAAAGAAGACCATAACCAGATTCCAACCAGTATAGGCCATTAGGACTAGATGGAAAGTCATCCAGACTAGTAAGGGATATTCCTGATGGCGAAAGTCGTAGATGGCCAAGGTCAAGCCAGCAGTGATTAGGATGACTTGACCCAAGGAAATCCAGCCCCATGACCAAGCCAGAAAAAGTAACCCCAAGCCCAATTCAAAGAGGGCATACCAGAACGGATAGCGAATCTTGCAGTAGCGACAGCGAAAGCGATTGACCACCTGCGAAAGGATAGGAATCAAATCTAGCGGTCGCAAGCGAGTCTGACAGGAATTACAGTGGCTAGCTGGTCGAATAATGGATTGCTCAGGAAAACGGTCAATGACCAAACCCAAGAAAGAAGCGAGAATGCTCCCGACAAGAAAAAAATAAAGATCAATCATACTTATCTATTCGTAAAAAATAAGAGAAGTAGTATAATAAAGAAACATTGATAAGATGGTGAGGTCAAGATGATGATTCGTTTTGAAGAAAATATGAGCACAGAAAATGCTCAGCACGTATGCCAATGGTCCAACTCCCTTGGCAAATCCTTTCAAGAACAATGGATGGGAACAATGATTCCTTTTCCCTTGACAATTCAAGTCTTGCAAGATTTGGAAGGAATCTTTTCAATCTTTGATGGACAAGAGTTTGTAGGGCTTATCCAGAAAATCAGACTAGAAGACAGGAATCTTCATATCGGGAGATTTTTTATCAACCCCCAGAAGCAGGGGCAGGGATTAGGTAGCCAGGCTTTAAGAAAATTTGTTAGTTTGGCCTTTGAAAATGAAGACATAGATACTCTTTCACTAAATGTCTACGAGGCAAATCAAACAGCTTACAAGCTTTACCAAAAAGAAGGATTTGAAACCGTTCGAATGGTTGAAGTACCTAGACGAAAATACATTATGAAAAAGGGTAGATAACAGTTACTTGAGTTAGATTCCCAAGGATTTTTAAGGAAAAGGAAGTTCTCTTTCAAAGTTAGAAACAAGACTTCTATGATTTCTTAGATAGAGGAGATAAACATGTCGAGACCTAGAAAAATACGAATCTTGCTTGCTTCTGTACTTGCCTTAGTTGTTGGTATCACTCTCTATTTTCAGCATCAAAGCCACCAAGAACGCTTCCAATTAAAGACCTCCTTTGAAGAAAAGGACGCTATAGCTGTCTTACAACATTTAATGGATTCAGGGAAATATGCGTCTGATATGCGAAAAGCAGGCTATATTGTTCCTCCCGACGGTGCTATCCGCTTGGATGGAGGAATTGACTCCATAGGGATAAAAGGAGACATTGATTTGAAAATGTTGAATCCTGGCAGGGATGAAGTCTCTGTTATATTTGAAACAATGGTAAATGAGGAAAAAATAAATGCCTACTATATTTTAGATAAGCAATTAACCCTAAAACGTAGATACTATTCTTATATTAGTAATCAAAATAAAGAAAGTGTGATGATATCTCAAGCCGAAGAAGAACGCTTATTAAAGATTGTTCGAAAAGAGTTGAAAGCTTTTCTAGATAAGATGTATCAGACTTTGTATGGTTGATGTTACTAGTGAGAAATGGAGGCGAGATTCTGTTTAGGATTTCAACGATAATGAGAAAGGAGGGACAAGAATGTTTACAGAATT
The DNA here is from genome assembly GCF_001814835.1 of Streptococcus sp. HMSC072D07. GTDB lineage: Bacteria > Bacillota > Bacilli > Lactobacillales > Streptococcaceae > Streptococcus. The sequence continues at coordinate 8,832 of NZ_KV818032.1, read as the reverse complement.
GCTCTTTATTGTCTCTTTTGTGTTACTTTTACGTTTGTTTAAAAGTAGGCGCTCACGAATGATTATAGGAGTTTTGTATAGTTTGCTGCTAGTCTGGTTTGTCTTTTCCGTTTTGAACTATGGCAAATACACTCTTCAACCAGGTCAATCCGTCAACTTAAAAGTAAACCCCAGAACACAAGATCTGGAATACTATTCAATCTTCATCTTGAAGAAAAATGATTCAAGCAGAATTAAATTAACTGGCTCTAGTGTTTGGAGTGAGAGTAATGGTGATGTTTACTATGAAGTAGAGGGACAAAAAATTACAAAAAGCCATGGTTTCGATGAGGAGGATGAAGAACTTCCAAACAATCAAGCAGATATTTATTTAGAAAAAGATGGAGTTGTTGTGAGTTACCAAGGTGAAAAAGTGTTTGATGCCACCAATAACAAGCCCTACACGATAACCATTACCAATGTAGACAACCAACCAGCCCAATTTGAAGCTCAGGTGGTGGATAAGTAAGCACGTCTAGTAGTGTGTAAGCTTTTAAATGTTCTTTCTTTAAAAGGGAGATATTATTTTAAGTAAACAAAAAAGCCTTGATTCCAAGGCTTTTCCTGTTAAGAATCTCTTTTAACGAAAAATGGGAAGCGTGTTTAGAATCCGATCTACAAAAAAGAGGACATTTACGGTCCTCTTTTTGACTACTATAGATGAAAAGGTCAGCTAACTTTTAGCCTTATTTTTCATCTTTGTGAAGCATGTTTTTAACACCTTCAATAGCGCCTTCGACAGCATCTTTAGCATCTTCAGCAACTTCTTTTACTTTAGAAACAACTTTTTCAGCTGCTCCTTCTTTTTCCATTTTTTCATCGCCGATCATTTTGCCGACACCTTCTTTAATGGAACCTTTTGCTTGGTTTAATTTTTCTTCTGTTGACATGATTCTGCCTCCTTTAAATTGATTGATTTTGATCAGATGAATTAGTGTACGCGAGCATTTTCCTTTGCTTCGCCCTTAACGGCTTCAACACCTTCGCCTACTTTTTCTTGAACAGCAGCAACACCTGAACCGATACCAGATTTCACTTTTTCAAATTGTTCTGAAGCAAATTCTCCTGTTGAAGAAGCCACGTCCGTTACTCGGTCTTGAAGGCTAACTGAATCTGCTTCGTGCTGTTCCTTCGTTTTGATGTCGACAACATTCACATTGACTTCAACAACTTCTAGATCAGTCATTTTTGTAACTTGTGACACGACAACATCTTTGATTTCCTTGTACAAAGCAGGGACATTCTTTTGGTATTCAACAACAATGTTCAAGTCAACTGCAACTTGTTCTTTCCCAACTTCAACATTGACACCATGAGTGACATTATCTGTGTTGATAATTTTTTCTGTTAGATTAGAGAAGAAGCCTCCATCAACATCCAAAAGTCCAGGTACTTTTTCAAGTGAAAGACCAATGATTTTTTGGATGACTTTATCTTCATAAGTGAGTTCCCCTTTAACATCTTGAGAAACAACAGCGACATCTTTTTTTTCTACATTTTTATCTACGTTTGACATACGAGACTCCTTTATTTATTTAAATATTTTTCCTTAACATAGTATCCAGCAAATGCTCCTAGGGCTCCACAAATTAGTACAAAGAGTGTTTTGAAAAAGCCAAAGGATAAGATAAAGCAAGCGAGAATGACACCTACTAAACCTGCAATAATTGGATACTGATATTTTTTAAACCATTCCATTTTTACTTCCTTACTTTACACGACTAACAGTCTTTTTGGTCGTTTTTCGAGGTTCAACTTCTTTTACTTTAACTTCAAGTTTTACCTCACGTTCAATACCAAAGAATTGCTTTAATCCATGAGTTATTTCATTCTGAATGACAAGACATCGTTTTGAGATGTTGTCCGAAGGAAGAATTTTGCCCTCAACATAAACGAAACATTTATTTTTGCGGCTATTTACATGGACCGTTGGTTCTTTCATCAACTGATGATCAATAACCAAACATCGAACAAAGCCTTCGATAGCTGAATTTTTTAGTTTTAATGTATCTTCTTGAGTTTCTAATTGGATCTCTAGATATTGTTTAGGATAAAAGAGTATCACTAAGATTGAAATTAACACTAAAACAGATAGGACAAGTGTCCCCCAAAAGACATATCTAGCAATCAGGAATTCAGCGTAGAGTTCTCTCCAACTGAATAAGTGGATTCCTAAATCACTGACCTGATGATAATCTATGAGAATAGGAAGGAAAATAGCCAAGATTAAAATACAGAAAATAAGTAACAATATTTTCTTTGATTTTGACATATTAAATCCTTTCAAATGAAAAGCTTTAAACCATAATTTTACCCGTCTAAAGTATTCAAAATTATGGCTTATCACTTTTAATGTTCTATTAGGTAATGCTTATTTTTTACCAAATAGAAATGAAACGACTGCAACAACAATCACTGCACCTACGATTGACGGAATAATAGCCATTCCAGCCAATGAAGGTCCCCAGCTTCCTAGAAGTGATTGCCCTACAGACGAACCGATAAGACCTGCAAAGATATTTGCAATCAATCCCATTGAACCACCTTTTTTAGTGATTGCACCTGCGATGAGACCAATAAGACCTCCTACAATAATGGACCACAACATAGTGTATCCTCCTTTTCTATTTCTAAATCAAAGAATCAATTTCAGAAAACCAATTTCTTTGATTGAATTAATTATATAATATTTAAATATGGAAGGGTAATAATTTGTCTCAAACTACGTATTATAAAAACACACCACAGGTACAAATAAATAAGAAAATCTTGATGCTACTGGGTTTCTAAGGGATTAGACTAGTCTTTTGATGACAAGCAAAAGTCGTTGTAAGAGGATAAATGCACTCTATATGGTATAATTGCATGAAGATTGATAGGCAATCGTTTAGTTTATTATAAAGAGAGAAAAGCTATTCATGAGAGATTTATTATCGAAAAAAAGTCACAGACAATTAGAATTATTAGAATTACTGTTTGAAAACAAGCGCTGGTTTCATATTTCAGAACTAGCAGAATTATTGCACTGTGCAGAACGTTCTGTAAAAGATGACTTGTCCCATGTCAGATCTTCTTTTCCTGACTTGATATTTCATTCTTCAACAAACGGCATCCGTATCATTAATACCGATGATAGTGATATTGAGATGGTCTATCATCATTTTTTTAAGCATTCAACCCACTTTTCAATTTTAGAATTTGTCTTCTTTAATGAAGGATGTGATACTGATAGTATTTGCAAAGAGTTTTATATCAGTTCTTCCTCTCTTTATCGTATCATCAGTCATATTAATAAAATTATTAAGAAACAATATCGTTTTGAAATTAGCCTCAATCCAGTTCGAATCACTGGAAATGAGATTGATATCCGTTACTTTTTTGCCCAGTATTTTTCAGAGAAATATTATTTCCTTGAATGGCCCTTTGAAGATTTTTCTCAAGAACCCTTGTCTCAATTATTGGAATTAGTCTATAAAGCAACTTCTTTCCCGATGAATTTATCAACTCACAGAATGTTAAAATTACTTCTGGTTACAAATTTATATCGCATAAAGTTTGGTCATTTCATGGAAGTTGAGAGAGACTCTTTTAACAATCAATTGTTGGAATCGTTTATGCAGGCAGAAGGCATCGAAGAGATTGTAGCGAGCTTTGATTCTGAATATCGTATCTCTCTGAATAAAGAAGTGATAGGTCAACTATTTGTATCCTATTTTCAAAAAATGTTTTTCATAGATGAAGAAGTATTTCTGAACCATGCAAAAACAGACAGCTATGTAAAAAAATCGTATCAGTTATTGGGAGAACTAGTAGATCAGGTATCAAGAGACTATAATCTCCAAGTAGACAATAGAGACAATCTGATTTGGCATCTGCATAATACAGCACATCTGCATCGCCAGGAATTATCGACAGAGTTTATCCTATTTGATCAAAAAGGCAATACAATCAAAAACTTTCAAAATATTTTCCCTCGCTTTGTTTCAGAGGTGAAGGAAGGGATTGAACACTATCTAGAGGCTTTGGATATGGATCGTAATTCAATGAAGGTCAATCATTTGTCTTATACTTTTATCACTCATAGCAAACACTTGGTGCTAAATCTTTTACAAAATCAACCTAAATTAAAGGTTTTGGTCATGAGTAATTTTGATCAGTATCATGCAAAATCAGTAGCTGAGACACTTGCTTACTATTGCAGTAACAATTTTGAACTGGAAGTTTGGAGTGAATTAGAGTTATCCCTTGATGCTCTAAAAGAATCACCTTATGACATCATTATTTCTAATTTTATTATTCCGCCGATTGAAAATAAGAGACTGATCTATTCTAATAATGTCAATACAGTCGCTCTTATCTCTTTGCTTAACGCAATGATGTTTATTCGATTGGACGAGTAACTAAGAATAAAAAAACGCTATCTAGCGTTTTTTCTTATAAGAAAAGAATTTCATCTATATTAGACTCAGAATAACCTAAGAAACTAAGCAAAAAAGCCTTGGTTATCAAGGCTTTTCCTGTTGTATTTAGATGCCCCCTGCAAGCATTTTTAAGAAATCTTCATCTTGAAACTAACCAAAAATGTTGAAATATAAACGATTTTTGGAAGATAGTTGGAATAATTTTGAATGTGATTATTTCAAAACGTGGCAAAAGTGGGGCAAATTATTTAGGATATAGAAAATAGATAAGTTTTGATATCATCTTTTTCTTGATAGTCGAGTCATAATAAAGTTAAGATATTGTGGACTTATTTTGAAACAACTCAATTTTATCATTGCAGTAAGTGATTAAATTTTTTGCTTTTTCAAAATGATATCCTTTTTCGGATACAAACTTTACTTTCTTCTCATCAAAATAATAGCCTGTCAAACCAGTGACTTCTTCTGATAAGGTGAGGTAGTAGCCTGTTTTAATTCCCTCGTCTAAATTCTTAGAGAGTGACTTCATCAAGCGGCCAAAGAGAGACTTTTTCGTTTTTTCATCACTGGAATCGTTCCCCAAATTGGTTGAAATCAAACCTGGATGGTAAGAATTGATGGTGATGTTTGAACCTCTTAAGAAGAACTCTCTGGCTAGATAGCGTGTCATCCAAATAGTGTAAAGTTTAGAATTATTATAGGCCAATCCGAGATTATAATTGTTCTCAAATCCAAAGTCTAAATCCTTGACCTTGGCAAAATGATGCATATAGGAGGAGGTATTAATGATACGACCGTCAGGCGCTTTTTCTAACAAGGGGCTTAGCTCAATTGTTAACATATAGGGAATGAGAACGGATAACATAAAAGTCAATTCGACATTTTCAGTACTCACTTTTCGTTCTTTTCCTCCATAAAGTCCTGCATTATTAAACAAGACATCGATACTTTGAAAGTCTCGCTTGATTTCTTCCACAAATCGATAAACATCGTCTAATTTTGAAAAATCCGCAAGGTAGCTAGAAACTCTGCCTCTCAAGGAAACTGCTCGAACCTCTTGAAGAGCCAGCTCAAGTTTTTGAGGGTTTCGACCATGAAGAATGACATGATGACCTTGGCTGGCCAGTTTCTTTGCCAAATGTTTACCGATACCGTCAGTAGCACCTGTTATTAGAATGGTTTTGACCATATTAGTCCTCCAAGAAAGCAATGAGTTCTTTTGAAAACTCCTCTGCATATTGGAAGATCGAACCGTGCCCTGCATTTGGATAGATAATCAGCTTACTATTTTCGATTTTCTCATGCATGTCATAGGAATTTTCCGTTGGAACCTGCATATCCTTGTCCCCGTTAACGATTAAGGTTGGTTGAGTGATAAATGTTAGGTCGTCTTGAGGATCTTTCCCCCAACGTTTAATAGCTTTGAGTTGAGTTAGGAAACCTGATACGTTCATGTCTTTATCCGCAAATTCCTTTGTTCTCATACCCATTCGTCCTAGGACTTTCAAAGCTTCGATTTTCCCTTGTTCATCATGATTATAGAAGATATAGCGTTTAGGATCGATGCGCTCGAGTCCCGCTTTAAACATATAGTTAAAGGTTTTCCCTGTTACCTTATCGACCTCTTTTCCACCTCGAGGACCTGTTCCAGCCAAGATTAAACGATTGACTAGAGTAGGATTTATTCGGATGATTTCTTGGGCAATCATTCCTCCCATAGAAAGGCCGAGGAGATTGATTTTATCGTAACCAAGCGCTTTTACAAAGTCAATTGTCTGCTCAGCCATTCCAGGAATGGTTGGCGCCACTTGGCCTTGACTGGCTCCAACACCAGGAAGATTGACTACAATGACATGGTGTTTTTCAGCAATCAAGTTTAATAGTCTTGGATCCCAGTTATCGAGAGTTGCTGCCAAATGGACCAGCATCAGAAGAGGTAGTTTTGATTTGCTTTTGCTGAGTTCGCGATAGGCGATTTGGTTTTCTTGGACAGTGATGTATTGATTTTTAGTTGTAAGATATGACATTGTGTTTTCCATTTTTATTTCTTAAAGCTGAGGACTGTTTTTCCACGCGAGCGACCATTAGCGACTTTGTCTAATGCACTATTTACTTCTTCAAATGGATAAACTGTATCGATAGAGGGTTTGATTTTTAATTTACTAAAGAGGTCAGCTACTTCTTGTAATTGAGCGCCGTTGCTTTCTACAAAGATAAAATGGTATTGGACACCGTATTTTTTCGCCATCTTATCAAATTTGCGACCGGCTAAGCTAAGAATAATCTGTTTCCATTTTGGTAGATTCATGCGTTTGGCAAAAGCACCGTTTGGCATGGCACGAAGGGACACAAGGTGACCACCTTTTTTCATAATAGACATTTGTTTTTCAGTTTCAGCCCCACCAAGAGTATCGAGAACATAATCAACCTGGCTAACAGTTTTTGTATAATCCTCTGTTTTGTAATCGATAAATCGGTCTGCTCCTAGCTTTAAAACTCGCTCAGCACTATCTCCAGCACCATTAGTGATGACTTTCAAACATTTGGCCTTGGCGATCGGAATGGCCATCCCACCAACTCCTCCAGTACCACCAGAGATAAAGATCGTTTTCCCAGCTTGAGCGCCCATGAGTTCCAAGGCTTGCATAATGGTTAAGGCAGTAAGAGGAACAGCAGCGGCTTCCTCGTCTGAGAGATAGTCTGGAACCTTGGCTAAAGCTTGGCTATCAACAGCTAGGTATTCTGCAAAGGCACCAATATGGTCAAGCGGTAAACGACCAAAGACACGGTCTCCTACCTGAAATTTGTCAACTTGCTTGCCAATTCTTTCAACGATTCCAACGAATTCATTACCTGCAGTTTGAGGAAGTTTGTAAGGGACAATCATCTTGACCTCGCCACGAGAGATCATGTTATCTAGCGGATTAACACCAGCTGCAGATACTTTAACCAAAACTTCTTTGTCTGTCATACTTGGTTTAGCGATTTCTATGATGTTCAGTGTGATATTGTTTTTATTATAAGTAGTGTGTTGAGCGACTTTCATGTGATTTCTCTTTTCTTTTTTAATATAATTCAATAGACTTGTATTTGATACAAGTTCATGTTGTCTCCAGTAAAAACTGACTTGCTATCAAATCAGTTTCGGACTTGTTTGGCTTGTTTATATAGATTGTCAATGACATCTTCTAAAGTTTGATTTGCTAATTCCTTCTCTAATTGAGATTCGGCACTAGCGAAAAGCGGTGAAACTGCTCCTTGGATATGTTTTCCAACAGGGCAATCAGGATTGCTATTTTGATGAACAGGGAATAAACTAATGTGATTGATTTCTTGAGTAGCATAGTAGATCTCTAGTAAAGTCATTTTCTTTGGAGACTTACTGAGTTGATAACCTGTTTTTCCTTGCTGGGAATGAATCAAATCTGCATTTTTCAATAAGGCAATCACCTTTCGAATGTAACTAGCGTTGGTCCCGACGCTCTCAGCCAGTGCTTGTGAACTTAAGGTATCCTTGCTTTCACTAATCATGGTTAGGATGTGCAAGGCTACTGAAAATTTCGTATCCATATAAACTCCTTTAGATAACTTGTATCTGATACAAGAATAAGTATAGCACAAATAAAAAGAAAAGCAAGACTTTTGTTTTAAATTAAAAAAAATTTTTTGAAGAGTGTCATCAGATTAGAGATGTTTGGTAAGAAAGTTCATAATCAAATGGGAGGATAAACTTGTTTTAAAGAAACAGAATCTCCCCTCTCTGCTTGATTAAACATATCTTAGTTTGTGCCTAGTAAACTTTGTTTCATAATCTAATTATATGTTATTTCATTCCGTTTTTTTGTTCTTTTCAAAGCGTTATGAGGACTTGAAACTTATTTTATAATTTTTAATTAGTAAAATGTTGAATTATAGTGAGTATTGTGTCACAATAGATAGTATATAAATCATTAATAGAATAGAAATAATACTTTCTTACCTTTACAAGTAGTATTGGTTACACATTTTTTCGTCTCAATTGTACTTATCTCTCAAGTTTAGTTAATTTTTATTAGCTTTGTTTTCGAATCAATAAAACAAATTTTAGAAGTGCATAAGACAAGATGGTGACATTACTACAGTCATTTCTAGTCACCATATGTTGCTGGCACAGGCTGTTTGTAGTGTTGGCTATTTACTAGTCAGTTTAATCGGAGTGTTTAATTTTTATTGTTGAAAGGTTTTTATATGGCGAAAATTCTATCTTTAGGTCTGACAGGTAAGAAATTACTTGCTCAGGGGTTCTTGTTTGTTCTGCTAGGTCTCATCTTGATGGTCACGGGGACTTGGTTGCCAGTAAAGGTTATTCGACTGGTTCTGTTTTTAGCTTGGA
>NZ_KV818031.1:16606-17369 GCF_001814835.1 Streptococcus sp. HMSC072D07 | reverse complement strand
CTTGGTACTTGACAGTAACAGGAGTTCCGTTGGCATCCACTCGAGTCAATTCAAGTTCTGGTGTTTCACCCTTGAACTGCTTGTCCGGAGTGAAGGTCACTTTGCCTTCTGCGTCCACTTCAAACTTACCGACATTTGGCACTTCTTTCACAGCTGTACCATTGTCAAATAGTGGAGTTGAGGCAGCTGGGAATGGAACTGAGTCATGGCCTGGAGTGAAGGTCACTTTACCTTCTTGGACCTGACCTTGCAGACCTTCTGTCTTATCACCTGAACCAGTTGGTGTTACCTTAGTGAACTCTGGACTGTAAGTCGCAGTCACTGGAGTTCCGTTCTTATCTAAACGTTTCACTGTAACTGGGTCTGGTTTTCCAACAAACTGTTTATCTGGAGTGAAAGTTACAGTTCCGTCTGGTGCAATCGTGTAAGTCCCTTGACCTGGAATAGATTTCTCTTTGCTTCCATCTTCGAAGGTTGGCTCTACTGTTTCATCAATTGGAACCAGTGGATCGCCACCTTGGAAAGTTGGAGTACCAGTTTGTGGAAGTCCTTGAGGACCTGTACTTGTTGCACCGGTTCCAGTTGGAGTCACTTTCGTAAACTCTGGACTGTAGGATGCAGTAACTGGGGTGCCATTCTTATCTACGCGTTTGACTGTGACTGGATCTGGTTTGCCTACAAACTGCTTATCTGGAGTGAAGGTCACACTTCCATCTGGCGCAATTGTGTAAGTTCCTTGACCTGGAATAGACTTCTCTTTGCT
>NZ_KV818031.1:16186-16506 GCF_001814835.1 Streptococcus sp. HMSC072D07 | reverse complement strand
GGCTCAACTGTTTCATCAATTGGAACCAGTGGGTCGCCACCTTGGAGGGTTGGTGTACCTGTTTGCGGAACACCTTGAGGGCCTGTGCTGGTTGCGCCGGTTCCTGTTGGTGTTACCTTGGTTACTGTTGGGGTATAAGTCGCAGTCACTGGAGTGCCATTCTTATCTACCCGTCTAACCGTTACTGGAGCTGGAGTTCCAACATACTTCTTGTCTGGAGTGAAGGTAATAGAGCCATCTGGATTGATGCTGTATTCACCTACACCTGGAACTGTTTTTGTTGACTGACCATCTTCGAAAGTCATTGGTTTCGTATCATC
>NZ_KV818031.1:0-16086 GCF_001814835.1 Streptococcus sp. HMSC072D07 | reverse complement strand
AGTTCCGTTGGCATCCACACGAGTCAATTCAACCTCTGGTGTTTCACCCTTGAACTGTTTATCTGGTGTGAAGGTCACCTTACCGTCTGCATCCACTTCGAACTTACCGACATTTGGCACTTTTTTCACAGTTGTACCATTGTCAAATAGTGGAGTCGAATCAGCTGGGAATGGAACAGAGTCATGACCTGGAGTGAAAGTCACTTTACCTTCTTGGACTTGACCTTGAAGGCCTTCTGTCTTATCACCTGTACCAGTCGGTGTTACTTTCGTAAACTCTGGACTGTAGGTTGCAGTGACTGGGGTGCCATTCTTATCTACACGTTTCACTGTGACTGGATCTGGGTTTCCTACAAACTGTTTATCTGGAGTGAAGGTCACACTTCCGTCTGGCGCAATTGTGTAGGTTCCTTGACCTGGAATAGACTTCTCTTTGCTTCCATCTGCGAAGGTTGGCTCAACTGTTTCATCGATTGGAACCAATGGATCGCCACCTTGGAAGGTTGGGGTACCAGTTTGTGGAACACCTTGAGGGCCTGTGCTCGTTGCGTTAGTTCCTGTAGGTGTCACTTTAGTCACTGTTGGTTTATAATGTGCTCGGTAAGGAACACCGTTAGAATCATTTACTTGGACAGTAACTGGGTCTGGAGTACCGACAAAATTTTTGTTAGGTTTGAAAGTGACTTGACCAGTGTTAGGGTCTAACTCATAAGTTCCAACTGACTGACCATTGGATGTAGCAGGAACTGAGTTACCAATAATAGGTTGGCCGTTAGCATCCACAAAGGTCGCAGGGCGTGAAGCATCTGGAGTCACTGGCGTTTTATCTGGATCGCCATCATTAAAGATTAGATTTTTGTTTTGTTCTTGACCTTGAACACCAGTTGATTCATATGTTGGTATCTTTCGAACAGTAGGAATGTATCGACCATCCATATTGTTCAAAATGTCATTCTTATTTGGATTTGATGCATCAGTTGATTGCCAGTTAGTTGATGAACCGTTTGAGTCTGTACGACGAATATTAATCCCTTCAGCAGTTCCTGTGAAGTCTGCATTTGGTGTGAACGCTACATCGATATCATCTCCATTAGTAGTCACTACATAGGTTCCTTCCGGACGCACATAAGTATTGCCGTTTGTTGGAGTCAAGACATTTCCTTGATTATCCAAAATCTGTGGCGCTTGGCTACTCATGCTAGCATTAGTTACAAAGTCTGAACGATCTGGTCCTTTAGGTGTGAAGTGAACTGTAGCATTTTGTGTTTCACCTTGAAGACCTGTTGTTTCTTTCTTTTCACCTTGAGGTGGATAAGTACGACGAACCAACATGTCCTCTACTTCACCACTAAATGCCATCCCGGTAGGCTTCTCAATATCACCTGCATTAGTCGCAATACGCACACGCATTCCAAGTTGGTCAACTAAGCCACCACTAAGACTCGGAATTGCATTAAATGTTAAAGTGTGATCTCCATTAGCAGTTATTTCTTTAACTACACTGCCTTCATTATCATCAAATTTCCCATTATTATTGAAGTCCACCCATGCTTTGACATATGCTTTAGCATTACCATTTGGATTAGCCTTAATCTTAAGGGTATAAGTGCCATTCTTAGCTTTGTTTAAATCCAAAAGGTCGTTAGTATTGTTATATTGATCAGCAGTTAGCAATTGCTGCGGACCTTCATCTGAAACATCCTCACGATCATCAGAAGTCCAATCATTTTTAGAATCCACATCGATATCTGCTTCTGTAGAACCTAAGTAAGGTTGCTTTATTTGAACATTTGTTATCGAATCGCGTGTAGAGATAGTATGGTGAGCTTCACCGTAACTTTCTGGCGCATCACCACCATCAACTACCAAGAATCCCATCATAAGTGCCTGTTGCCCTGCGGTCGCAACATAAAAACCTACCTCAGAAGCCCCACGGGTCATTACAACTGGCACTGCTTTACTTGCTGAAACTATTGGTCCAAATACTTGACTACCTAGACCACCTGTAACTGTATCAGGACTCAAAAACTTATTCCAATCGACAGTCTTATCTTTTAGGATGAGTAGACCACCTCTTGTTGTCTTGTCAGCCTGCTTAACAAGTTCTTCAGTCGTAACAGTGTAAGGACCTTTTGCACGAGGACCTTTCATCCATTCTCCTACGTATTCCCAACCTTCACCGTTAGTGGTAAAAATACCATATTCACCAGGGTTAGCATCTTCTCCATCAGCCATAACAACTGCTGGTTTTACTTTTTTTCCACGATAAGTGGCTTCTATTTTAAATTTAACCCCCCAGTTTACACCATCAACTGGTACGATAATTTGTGTTTTATGGCCTTGTGTATCAAAACCTTGTCCCCCAATAGTACTCCATTTATCTTGAGGTTGACCTGATACAGGAGGTGGAGTTTTTCCATAATCTTTCCAACTTTTTAAATAACTGTTTGTTGCATTTGGATCATAAGTTCCAGCAGATGAAGTTCCTTCCACACGCTTTTTATAAATTTCAGTAGCGTGGAATGGTTTAAGCTCAGTAACTGTCAAGGTAACTACATAACCAGGTGAAATTTCTTTCGTATAAGTAGTTCCAATCTTAAACCCTCCCTGAGGATCTAAGTTTTTCAAGCTTGCTGTATCAGAGAAATCAATCCAGTTAATTTGTTTTGCTAATTGTGTACTTTCTTTCTTCTCTGATTCAGACAATTCTGGTTTAGATGTACGTGGTACAGGAGTCGCATCGTCCGCACCTGCATAACTAGCTGGTGCAACTGAAGTCGCCTGGGTATCACGACGAACTCTACGAGAACGTGTAGATTGTTCAGTAACACTAGACGTCTCAGTAGGTTCAGCAATTATTGGAGCAACTGCAGTTTCTGGTTTAGCACTCTCTGTAGATTTATCTTCTGGAGAAGTAACTGGTTTCTCAACAGGAGACTGTGATGTTTCAGAGATAACCGATTTGTCATTGTTCTTTTTATCAGCAGGCTCTGTTCCAGAATTTGAAGTTGCTGTTTCTTTAGTTGGTTGAGAGGATTCTACTACAGATGGTGTTTCAGACTTTTCCGATGTTTTAGAATCTGTAGGTGATATAGAAGTCCCCGTTGTTTTATCAAGGTTTGTTTTAGCTACCTCGTTTAAAGAGTTTGTCACACTCGTCTCATCAGCACTAACTTGAGAAGTTGCTCCCAAAAGGACAAAAGTAGACAAGAGCACAGAACAAACACCTACATTTAGTTTTCGAATAGAAAACTTATGAAGGCGTGGATTAAATAAATCTTTCCCCATTATAATCTCCTTAATTATAATTTTATAACTCAGAACATTATACAACTTTTTTTATAGCTTCGCTACTAAGTAAACTTAAAAAATTTTAGTTATTATTTAAATTATAAAAGAAAAAAACTACGTATACTTAACTTCAATTATTATCTTGTTATATTTTTTTCCTGCATTAAAATTTATATAATTTCTTTATTCAAATATTTTATAGTTTAAACCAAAATTATCAAAATTTCACTTCTAGCTTATAAGAATCAAAAAACCACTCACTCCAAAGAGCAAGTGGTTCGTGTAATTTTTATTTTTCAAGTAAGCTGAGCGCTTCTGCATCAGCGATAATAGTCACGTCAGGGTGGTTTTGTAGGCTACTTGCTGGTAGACTTTCAGTCACTGGACCAGACACTGTTCCAGCAATGGCTTCTGCTTTAGACTCACCGTAAGCAAAGAGAATAATTGACTTGGCATCCAAGATGTTTTTAATTCCCATTGAAATGGCTTGGGTTGGGACGTCTTCAATCTTGTCAAAGAAGCGAGCATTGGCTTCGATAGTAGACTGGTCAAGTTCTACTAGATGCGTTTGACTGTCAAATGGAGTGCCAGGCTCATTAAAGCCGATATGTCCATTGCGACCAATCCCCAAGATTTGCAAATCAACAGGATGGTCAGCTAAAATTTGATTGTAGCGTTCTACTTCTTCTTCAGCATTATCCTTAACACCACGTGGCAAGAAACTTTCTTTAAATGGTTTTTGGTTAAACAGGTTTTCTTGCATGAAGTAACGGTAAGATTGTGGATTGTCCCCATCAAGCCCTACATACTCATCAAGGTTCACACTGGTTAGATTTGAAAAATCAAGGTCACTCTCAACGATTTCTTTGTAAAACTCAAGTGGACTACTTCCTGTCGCAAGTCCCAATGTTTGAGCGCCATTGGCTAATTTTTCCTTCAAAATCTCAAAAGCAACTTTTCCACCTTCGACTTGGTTTTCAACTTTAATAACTTTCATCTTTTCATCCTCCATTTTAATCTATATTTATTATATGGTATAGACCAATTTTTGTCAAGTGAAAACGATTTAATTTCTAAAAAAAGAGCGTATAAACTTGAAACATGTTATAATGGATAAGATTAGAACTTAGAAAGAATGAAGAGATATATGAATACAGCTGATTTTGATTTCCACTTACCTGAGGAATTGATTGCCCAAACGCCCCTTGAAAAACGAGATTCCTCCAAACTCCTTATCGTTAATCGCGAGACGGGAGAAATGCAGGATAAACACTTCCACTCCATTATCGACATGCTGGAACCTGGTGATGCCCTTGTCATGAACGACACCCGTGTTCTCCCTGCCCGCCTTTATGGTCAAAAAGAGGAGACCGGAGGGCACGTGGAGCTTCTCCTGCTCAAAAATACTGCCGGTGATGAGTGGGAAGTCCTCGCTAAACCTGCCAAACGCCTCAAGGTCGGTACTCGTGTCAGCTTTGGTGATGGTCGCCTCAGCGCTGTCGTTACGAAAGAGTTGACCCACGGGGGCCGCATTGTCCGCTTTGAATACCAAGGAATTTTCCTAGAAGTTTTGGAAAGTCTGGGAGAAATGCCTCTGCCACCTTATATCCATGAAAAATTGGATGACCGTGAACGCTATCAAACCGTTTACGCCAAGGAAAGTGGCTCTGCTGCTGCACCGACTGCTGGATTGCACTTCACCAAAGAGCTACTGGCAGAAATCCAAGCCAAGGGTGTCCATCTGGTCTATTTGACTCTCCATGTCGGACTCGGAACCTTTAGACCTGTTTCTGTGGATAATCTAGACGAACACGAAATGCACTCAGAATTCTATCAGCTTTCTGAGGATGCGGCTGCCACCCTTCGATCTGTCAAAGAAAATGGTGGTCGTGTCATCGCTGTCGGAACTACTTCTATCCGTACACTGGAAACCATCGGTTCCAAGTTTGATGGGCAAATCCAAGCAGATTCTGGCTGGACCAATATCTTTATCAAACCTGGTTACGAATGGAAGGTTGTGGATGCTTTTTCAACCAACTTCCACCTACCCAAGTCAACTCTTGTCATGCTAGTTTCTGCCTTTGCAGGTCGTGACTTAGTCCTAGATGCCTATAACCATGCCATCCAAGAACGCTACCGTTTCTTCAGTTTTGGTGATGCCATGTTTATCTATTAAGAAAATCCCTATTAGGAAACCTAATAGGGATTTTTCTAATTATTCCATACCAAACTTTGGATCTTTCAAACTTTGAACACTGGCATTGATAACTGCTCCGATAATCAAAATCTTTGCAATGAGAATAAACCAGAACATCATGACTACCACAATAATGGAACTGAAAAATCGGACATCAACCAGATGATTGACATAACTATTGACGTAGACAGAAAAGATGTTCAATAAAAAGATAAGAGTTAGCAAGACAAAGACACTTCCTGGTAAAACATAGCGGATTCGTGGTGCTTTTACTTTTGGAAGGAAGTAATAAATCATAACCAGAATGGCAAAGATCAAGGCATAGACCAGAGGGCCTGTAAAGTCTTGCAGGTAGGAAAATAGCGGACTGTCAGGTTGCCAGTAAGTTTTGAGGAGGTTGAGCAACATACGACCAAACATACTCAAAAACAAGGCTAAGGCAAAAAGAATCTGCAAGCCAAAACTAACAAGTAGACTCATCAACTGATGGGAGATAATTCCTCGACTCTTGGTCACCCCATAGGCTTTGTTAAAAGCTTTTTGGAGGAAATCCATTGATTTCGAAAAGGTCCAGAGGGCAGATAAAACGGCAAAACTCAGCAAACCAGTTGATGGTTGAGTCAGAACTTCTCGTACAATCTTGGCAACCACATCATACACCGTATCAGGCAAGAATTCCTTGATTGTCAGTAAGAAATTTGAGACTGGAATCTGAAAATAAGGCAAAATATTGACCATTATCATTAGCAAAGGAAAGATTGAAATCAACCAATAGTAGGCAACCGCAACACTGGTCAACTCACTATCAGATGCTTGATAATAATGCAAAAAAGCTTTCAATAAGGGCCTGTCCATCAGCTCTTTCCACCACTTTTTCATGTTCCATCCTCCGTCATTTTCTTCATCATCTAAGTTCTTCTGATTAAATCTAGCATATCATAAGGTAAAGTATTTGCGGCCTCTTTCAGAGAATAATTCTCTAAATTATTCACATTTTGGCGTAGTTTTTTGGCATACTTGGCTGTTATCAGTTTAGCTTCTTCGTATTCAAAGATTGCCTTACGTTCGAGATAGTAGCCTCGTAGCATTTCATCAATATTGTTTGGCTTGATGCGATTGATAACCCGCTCAACAAAGGCACCACTTCCGATAATGGCCGTCTCGCGTAGACGAGATTCTTGCATAAAACTAATCAGAGAACTCTTGTAAACCCCTTTTAGGTTTTCCAAACTCTCGATAATCAACTCTGTATTTTCCAAATACAACTCTGAAATCTGATCATAGTCAACTGCTAGTAGTTTACGAGATTCTTCATTTATCCAACTACGGAAAGTTTTGCCAAAGGTAAACATTTCATGGAGTAGAAAGCGCAGTATCCGTAAGGAAACTAGGAAGTAATAAGTCACTCTAGAAGCGAAATTCCGATTGATACTCTGCTCCATGTTTTTTAGGTAACGTTGGTAAACTCGATAGCCACGCTCGCTGATTCTATTTTCTTCATAGGCTTGCTCCAAACCGTCACTCTCAATACTCAAGATAAGAAGCTTGAGGGACTCCCAGTCCTCTTGGACTCTCTTATTTTCCAGACTAAGGATGAGGTTTTCAATCCGACCATGGTAATTATCAATAGCTGCATAAAGAGGAAGTTTGTTCTTGTGATGGTCCAGTTCTTTTTCTAATTCTGCAGCTACATCATTCAGAATCGCAATATGCATCAAATGATCCTTGCTTTCCTCTTGTTCTTCAGATAAGTGAGGGAGGACCAATAAACCTGTTAGAAAGCTCAATAGTGTAACGCCTGCTACAAGGAAGAGTAAGAGAGGGTATTCCTGCTCCAAATGACTTGGTATGAGGAGAATGGTCGCGATAGATACTGTCCCTTTGACACCAGAGAAGGTCAAAAGAAGCATATCTTTCATGTACTTATGAATTTTTTTCTTAAGTCGACGCGTCCTCACAAAGTAAAAACCAGCAATCATGACAAAGCGGATCGCAAAAAGCAAGAATGTCAGAACGACAACTGAAATCAGTAAAAGAAGGGGATTGTAGAGAGAATTAGACAAAATCGGCTCTGCTATCAACTCTAATTCCATTCCCAAGAGAACAAAGACTGATCCATTTAGCATAAAGGTCACGGTGTGCCAGACGGTCTCCGTCACGGTGTCTACCTGAGCCTCAAGGAGCGTAATTTTCTTAAAGCGACTGGCCTTCAAAATACCTGCAACCACTACTGCGATAATCCCTGAAACATGAAACTCTTCTGCAATGAAAAAGGTCATGAGTGGCAAACTTAGCTCTAGCAATAGTTCACTGGCTATATCTATCGCTCGTACACTCAGCAAAAAGCTATGCAAGAAACGATTGACCATAGCCGTCACAAAACCGACTACAAAACCACCAAAGATAGAAAGTGCTAGGGAAGTTCCTGCTTGGCTGAATGAAAACGTTCCTGTTGTCCAAGCAGCAAGAGCCATCTGAAAGGCAACCAAACCAGAAGCATCATTTAAGAGTCCTTCCCCTTTTAGGATATTAGAAACCCGTTTGGGAAAACGAAAACGTTCAGAAAGAGATGCAAAGGCAACCAAATCTGTTGGCCCAAGTGCCGCTCCAACTGCTAAACAGGCCGCCAAAGGAAGAGTCATCCAAAGGAAGTGAGCCATGCCCCCCAAGCTTAAGGTCGAGATAAAAATCACAGGAAAGATCAGAAAGACGACAATCCGCCAATGCTTCAAAATGGACGTAATATCCGCTTCTTCTGCCTCCCGGAAAAGTAAGGGACCAATAACCATGGCTAGAAACAGCTCTGTATTGAGATGAAAGTCCGCATCGGGAACAAATAAACCAATCCCAATCCCCAAAAGAATTTGTACAAGAGGAAGGGGCAAAAAAGGGAGAAGTTTATTGGTCGTGGTTGAAATGATTAAGACAAATAAAAATAGAATCAAGTAAATGAGTAATTCCACACAATTCCTCCTTAATCTTTTTTACAACAAGATTCAAAAATCTCCTTTTGCTCTTGGATTTTCTGATCAATCTTAGAACAGTCTTTGTGCTCAATTTTTTTCTGGCATCGTTCCATTTCAAGAGCCACTAATTTTTTCTTAATTTTAAGCATTTTCTTGCTCATATGTGCTTCGTCGAGCACCCCGACTGCTCGCTCGTGATGCGTTGACTCGACAAAATTTTGGCGCATTGCCTCAAGCTTCTCACGAAGGTATTGTTTATCCATGTCTATACCTTTCTAATTTTTCAATCATAACTAAAAACGGTGGATTATTAACTTGGTTGAGAGTCCGATAAATGGCAGCTGTATACTCTTGTTGGTTCAACTGGCTAACAAACTCCAATACAGCATCCCTCTCGGTGTCTCCTCCTTCATGACCATAGTAGATCATGATAGCAATCCGCCCCCCTTTGACAAGCAAATGACACAGCTTTTCTAATGCTTCGATAGTAGTCTGAGGTTGGGTGATGACGGATTTGTCAGCAGAAGGCAGATAACCCAGATTAAAAATCCCTGCCTTAGCTTCTGTCACAAACTGGTCTAGTGTCTCATGACCTTGCAAGATTAACTGGGCATTTGTCATACCTGCCTGATCCAAACGCTCTTGGGTTTTCTCCAAAGCCTGCTCCTGGATATCAAAGGCATAGACTTTCTTAGCTAGCTTGGCTAGAAAAAGGGTATCATGGCCATTACCCATGGTCGCATCCACAACAATATCCTCTTTTGTCACGACTTCCGCTAAAAAATCATGTGCCATCTCAAGTGGTCTTTTCATTTTAAAACTCCTGTTTTACAGCCTTGCATCCTTGCACACTTCCACGACGTCGCATCTCAGTTTCAATAGCATTTAGCACTTCCCATTTATTGAGGCTCCACATAGGACCAATCAGCATATCTCTAGGTGCATCTCCTGTAATTCGATGGATGACGATATGCTTAGGAATGATTTCTAGTTGGTCACAAATGACCTTGACATACTCATCCTGACTCATCAGTTGCAAGCGTCCTTCGTGGTAATCTCGCTGCATCCGTGTATTGGTCATGAGGTGAAGCAAGTGCAGTTTAATTCCTTGAATATCATTATCCGTGACGCAGCGGCGGACATTTTCAATCATCATCTCATGAGTCTCACCAGGCAAACCATTGATCAAATGGGAAACAATCTCAATCTTAGGATATTTCCTCAAGCGTTTGACCGTTTCCACATACAATTCATAAGAATGGGCACGGTTAATCAGCTCAGATGTTGCTTCAAAGGTTGTCTGTAAGCCCAATTCTACCGTCACATGCATGCGTTCCGACAACTCAGCCAAATATTCGATGGTTTCATCGGGTAAACAGTCTGGCCGTGTTCCGATATTGATTCCTACTACACCTGGCTCGTTGATAGCCTGCTCATAACGTTCCCGAATCACTTCCACCTTTTCATGGGTGTTGGTAAAGTTTTGGAAATAAACTAGATACTTTTTAACATCTGGCCATTTGCGGTGCATAAAGTCAATTTCCTTATAAAATTGCTCACGGATAGGGGCATCCGGTGCCACAATGGCATCTCCAGAACCTGAAACCGTACAAAAAGTACAACCACCATGAGCTACAGTTCCATCACGATTTGGACAGTCAAATCCCGCATCAATAGGAACTTTGAAAGTCTTTTCTCCAAAAAGTTTTCGATAATAATCATTCAAGGTATTATAAGATTTCATAACTTTCATTATAACAAAAAACACCTACAATCTCAAAAGCCTGACTTTCCTACAAATTCCCTTGTTTCTCATTTCCTTTAGCGTTTTTTTATGATACAATATGGGTATGATTTTAATGAAAATAGCATCTATTTTATTATTGATATTAACCTTGGTGGTTTGCTTTATTGTCACCAAGCTTTTTGGACTTAGGAAAATAGGATTTAATTTCGCGGATCTAGCTTTTCCACTGTTGGTATTTGAGTACTATCTGATTACTGCTAAAGCCTTTACCCACAACTTTCTACCGCGACTTGGTGTCGCACTTTCTCTCCTAGCAATCCTCCTTGTAGTCTTTTTCCTTGTCAAAAAACGAAGTTTTTATTACCCTAAATTCATCAAATTCTTCTGGAGAGCCGGTTTTCTCCTTACCTTAATCATCTACATTGCTATGGTTGTCGAATTGATGATGCTCCCATAAAAAACATTCCCTCAGACAGCTGTCTAAGGGAATGTTTTTATCTTCATACCTTGTTTTCTAAGCTCTACCAAGATACTTTATCTTATTTCCTAAATGTCAAGGCGTAGAATTTGCCATCCCAAAGAAGTTTCATTTCATTTTCCTTAACTTCGCTTGGAACAGCATTCTCAATTTCACTCAAATCAACAGTAGCATCTTTAAAATAATCCTTACTAAAATGATTTTTCTTATATTGCTGATCCACATAGTCAGCCGTCTCATCTGCAATTAAAAGCTTGGTTCCTGGCTTCGCCACTCGTAGCATTTCCTGCATAGCCTTGGCCTTATCATTGAAAAAATTGATTCCGCCAATATGGTAGACAATGTCAAAACTATTATCCGCAAAGGGTAGATCCTCCGCGCAAGCATGGAAAAGTTGCAAATTAGTCTTTTTAGCGCAAGATTTCTGGCATTTTTCTAGCATACTGATAGAAATATCTACCCCTACAAAGTCTAAACTTTTCAGGTCGATTGTCTCAGGAATATAACGTAGGTCTTGACCAGTCCCGATAGAGACATAAAGAACAGATAAATTATCCTTCCATTCTATTTCCTCCATCAGATCCTTTCTCAACTTATCAATTGCCTTGCCGTGGAGAAGTGGTCCTATCCATTTCTCACTCATATCATACCAGCGAGCCATACGGTTGTACATGGTCATGTATTTAGCATTATCTCCAGATAAATAATCTGGATTAAGAGACAGATAGATAGCCCCATCTTTTTGAAAATTTTCCACCTCCAAACCTGACTTCAATTTATCTTGTAATCTTGTTTCAATCATATGTAACATCTCCTTTTCTATTTGTCACCTATTATAGTGGAATTCATCGCAAAAACAATAGCTTTTTAGTAAGTGGCAACTATCCACTTGTATCTGGTAGTAGAACCAGGGTTAGTTACAAAAAAAACAAGTGCCAATTTCCATTGACACTTGTTTCCACTTTTAAACTGTGTTGCAAAATTTCGTGAAAGATACCGTTTAAAAAACTTAATCTTCTTTTTTGCGTCTTGCCAAGAATCCTGTTCCCAATCCAAGAAGGGCGATTCCAGCTACTAGAGTCGCTTGGTTAGACTCGCTTCCTGTATTAGGTAATTCCCCACCCTTTTTAGGCTTACCTGGTTCATTTGGTTTGCCAGGTGTTGGTTTTTCAGGAGTATGCGTATTTGTAATGTTGTAACCTTCTACTGAAGCTGTATAACCATCTGGAACATTCACTTCTTCAACAGTGTAGGCAATCTCCTTACCTTCTTGATAACGATCAAGACCTGTGAACTCATAAGTCCAGCCACTTGTTTCTGACACTGTAGCTGTCTGACCAGTTTCCTTGCCATCTGCAAGAAGTTTTACGGTGATAGATGCTGGACGGATGCCATCTTTGTTATCTTCATCTTTCCAGATCTTATGACCTTTTACAGCTGTTTTTTCTGGAGTATGTTCGTTGGTAATGGTGTACTTGCCATCCTTGTCTGTAGTGATGGTTGCTTTGTATTCTGTCATAGCAGTTTCTTTGACAGTGTACTTGATTTCCTTACCATTCTCATACTTAGGAAGTTTTTTAGATTCGAACTTCCAGCCAGTTTTTTCTGAAACTTCAATTTCTTGAACAACCTTGTCGCCGTTAAGAATTTGAACTTTCACAGATGTTGTACGTTTACCGTCTTGGTTGTTGTTATCTTTCCACACCTTAGTTCCTGAAAGAACAATTGTTTCTGGGTTATAGGTGTTTGTCACTACTTGACCAGTCACAGAGGCTTCGTAACCAGCTGGTACATCCACTTCCTTGATAGAATAGGTGATTTCTTTTCCAGCTTCGTATTGTGGAAGATTGGTGAAGGATGCTACCCAAGTGTTATCATCAGTCTTTTCCTTAGCTGTTAAGGTCAATTTCTTACCTTCAACGGCTACTGGATCAGCATTTCCTACTTTTTTATAAAGTTGAACCGTTACGGACTCAGGACGCTTGCCGTCTTGGTTGTTCGCATCGTTCCATACTTTTGTTACCTTGTAGTCAATTTCTTTAGGAGCATATTTGTTTGTGATGGTAAAGTCTGTAATAGTCGCTTCGTATTCTGCTACGGCTTCTTCTGTTACAGTGTATTTAATTTCTTTACCAGCTTTATATTTTGCTAATTTTTCGAATGTAGCAGTCCAAGTTCCGTCTGCGGCTGCTTGAACCTCTTTCGATGCTACTTTCTCACCGTCTGCTAAAAGATTGATTGTAATCTTAGTCGGACGTTTGCCGTCTTGGTTATTAGCGTCATCCCAGTTCTTAGTTGCTTTTACATCAACTGTTTCTGGTGAATAGCTATTTGTGATAGTGAATCCTGATGCAGCATCACCAGTAATTTCAGAAGTATAACCAGCAACAGTTACTTCTACTACCGTGTACTGGATAGGTGTGCCGCCTTTATCAGCATCAAGGTCTTTGAAGCTTCCAGCCCAACCATTTGCTTCAGTCAATTCAAGTGTTTTACCAGTATCTTGACCATCTGCAAGCAATTTAACTGTGACAGAAGTTGGACGTTTTCCGTCTTGGTTGTTCTCGTCCTTCCATACTTTCTTCACAGGAACTTCCGTTTTTGCTGGAGTGTAAGTATTCTCAAAAGCTTTTTCATCATCGTAAGAAACAGTTGCTTCAAGTGCACCTTTGCCCTTATCTACTACAGTAACTGTAGCCGTGATAGTTTTAGTGTCGTACTTGATGCTTGTATCACTGCCAGCTTTTTCAGCAATTTTAAAGGTATAAGTCCCTGCTTTGTCGAATTCCAATTCTGAGAAAGCAATGTTTCCGTCTTTGTCATTCTTCACAGTTTCTTTCACCTTACCATCTTGGTCTGTTAAAGTGAATTCAAACTCTTCAGCCTTCAACTCACGACCTGTAAGTTTTTTATTAGCTTTAATCTTGGCTTTAGCTTTGCTACGTTTATTTGTAACTGTTTTGATAGCTCCATCTTGTCCAACAGTCATCTCAAATGGAGTAGGATTTAACTCATATCCCTCAGGAGCCTCAATTTCGGTTACCGTAAAGTTCCCTTTCTTGATATCACTCTCTGAGTAAATAGATGACTCAGCAATTCCGTCATCATTTGTCGTTACAATTTCCTCTTTAGCCGTAGCTCCTGCTGGAGGAGTAATCTTGAATTTTGCTCCTTTTAGACGGTCATGAGTCAGCTCGTCGACCTTGTAAAGAATGATACGGTAACCAGTTTCTAACTGAATTGTACCACCAGAAGCAACGACTGAGTTTCCGATTTGCTTAACGACTGTCTTATTACTATAGTCGTCATATGTTAAAATCTGGTCATCACCCTTCATTTCAGCATTGTTTTGGACTTGCGTGCCATCAGCTGGAGCACTTGTTTTATAATTAATTCGAAATGCTGCTGGTTTACCGTTCTTCGCAAGAATTGAAGATGCATTGTTAATTGTTAAAGTAAATTCTGTGTAAGAATCATTCCATTTTACTTGGTAATCCTTACCAGCTTCTAAGACAACCTCATCTTTAAAGTAATAATATTGATCATACCAACCTGCTGTGACACTAAATGTTTCAGGAATCATCTGCATTGGCGAAGCATTTGGATCTACCCAGTCATGAATTTCAATTTTATTATAGGCTGCTTGTTTCGGATTAACACGAACATACCAGCTGTGTAAGTATTTTCCACTCTTATTTAGAGCCTTGGATGTCCAATCCTCTTTGTAAATCAAACCATGATATTTATTGAAATTAGCTCGACCAATTCCTTCAGAATAATCAGCCGTATCACCTTTTTTAACCTTGATTTGATGGGTGATTTCATTTATGGTTTCCGTCTTATCAAAACGAAGCGTTTCATTGCTTAATTCATTTTTAGAACTAAAACCAACAAAGAAATTTCCTTTAACGTTTTGGACTTGATAGCCACCTTTTTTCTCAAGATAGGTTTTCAAATTCTTTAATGTAATAGTTGCCTTACCACCATTATTATCCCCGTTTGATACAATTTGAGTTTCTCCGATAACGAGATCTGTTTCCCTATCTTTTAAATCAAAAGTTTCATTTCTAACAGTTAAAGGGCTCGGAACAGTAAAGGTAAAGGTATCACCGTCCTCTAATTTACCATCATAGGCGCTCAAATCGTAATCAACAGTGAATTTATAATTTGAGTAGTTATGATGTTCAGGAGAAAGTGTATAAACACCATTCGCATCTGGTTTTATAAACTTACCATTATCAACCTCCCAAATTCCAATATTACTGATAACGTTCTTCAGTTCCTTTGCTTGAACTGAATTTGGAGCAAAGATTATCCCTAGCAAACAGGCCAGAGAAGTTAGGATGGGTAACCAGAATTTCTTGTTCTTCATAATCTTCCTTTCTAAATTACCGAAAACATTAAACCGACAAACTATGATTATAAAATCTCAACACTCATCTCCTTTCGAATTCGTTGAAATCCATGAGGGTTATTGAATAAGTTGCATCATATTAACATATATCATAACTATATATAAGTGCAATATTTATCATATTTGTTCTATTTTTAATATAGAAACCTCCTTCAATTTCATTATAAAACAAAATTAACTTTTTTTGTAATATTATGAGGTTATTGCCTTTTGAAAATATTGACACAGTGTAAAATTACTGCCATAAAAACTAATTCTTTCATCAGACTGAAGTTTCTTTAAGTATAGTGTACACATACGAACAACTTCTCTTTTAAACAAACAGAAAGAAACATTGCACAAAATATTCCATTTATTTATAAGTTTGATACGCCTTAATAATTATCCAAACTATTTTATATAAGTAAAAATCAGAAGAAATCTAGCAATAGTCATATCCTATCCTGATAAATAGTTTAATTTAGCATATTTCATTATTCTGAACCATAAAAAAAGACCAGGGGTTATCCCTGATCTTTCTTTACTGTACTTATTGGCTACTAAATGAGATTAGTCTTCTTTTCTTCGTTTAGTTGCTACAAGACCTGCACCTAAAGCTAGAAGAGCTAAACCTGCTGCTAATGCAGCTTGTCCAGATTCGCTTCCAGTATTTGGTAGGTTAGGATTTTCTGGTTCAGTTTGGTCCGTTACTACTAACTTACCATCCTTAAACTCAACCTGATTTCCACTAGCATTTACCACTGTTACAGTTCCGTCGTAGTTAACTTGGAATGTAATATCTGTTACTGCTAAGTATCCAGTTGGAGCGGCTTCTTCATGGAAAGTATATACTCCCGGAGTCAAATCAAGTACATGTGATTGTTTGGCTTTTGAAGTCCATTCAGCCACAGGATTACCTGCAACTTTTTCTCCACGGAAAATTTGGATTTTTGCACCCGCGATTTCTTCACCCGCTAGATTTACCTTGCTGAAGGTAATCTTACGTGGAAGGTC
>NZ_KV818030.1:0-518 GCF_001814835.1 Streptococcus sp. HMSC072D07 | reverse complement strand
CTTGGGAACAGCGGAAGTTGGGGGAAGTATCTAATAGAGTTAAAGGAAACGATGGTAGAATGGATTTGCCGACCCTAACAATATCCGCCGGCCATGGGTGGTTAGATCAAAAGGAACGTTTTTCTGGGAATATTGCAGGAAAAGAGCAAAAGAATTATACCCTTTTGACTAGAGGTGAACTATCATATAATCATGGTAATTCCAAACTTGCTAAATATGGTGCAGTCTTTCAGTTAAATGATTTCGAAGAGGCTTTAGTACCTAAAGTTTATCATAGCTTTAAAATGGTTAATGGAAATTCTGGACTTTTTATTGAATATCTCTTTTCTACAAAGTTACCGGATAAGGAATTAAGAAAGCTGATTTCTTCTGGGGCCAGAATGGATGGTTTGTTAAATATTACCTATAATGATTTTGTAACTATCAATTTAACAATTCCAAGAAATAAAGAAGAACAAATTGCCATCGGTTCCTTCTTCCAAGAGCTGGACCAGCTCATTACCCTTCAACAGCGTGAG